>JBDTPK010000074.1:0-9611 GCA_039932735.1 Nitrospirota bacterium | reverse complement strand
GCCGAAGACGATTCGCTGTTGAATGTGGACTCGCCGATTGAAGGGCCCGCACGGCCGGTTGCGCCGATCCCAAACCCTGCCGGTCCTGAGCCGCCGATGTCGTGGCCATTTTTCGATGACGCCCCGATGTCTTTGCCGGAAACGCCTTCCCCGCCGATCCTGTTGCCGGTCTTCGGAGTTTTTCCGATACTCGGTCCAGCGGCTGGTGCGTTGTTGTCGATACTGACGCCTGCTTTTGGCCCTGTCGACAGCCTCGGCGCACGAACACCTTTCTCAATCGACTCTTCCATTTCGCGAATCGCGTAGGCTTCCCGACCTGAGGCTTCAAAGTCTTCTGAATCACGGGTGTTGGTCGAGGTGTTGATGCGTTCGAGCGACGCACGCAGTTTTTTCAGATCATCACGGGCCTTTGAGATAGGCGGGATCATTTCGCGGAGCATGATACCGCGCGAAGCCATCGAGTGATTCGACATATGCGCTTGGGTGGCCTTGAGTAAATCTCGGACCTCGTCTCCCATGTCTTCGACCTGCTGAAGCTCCGAGAGATCAGTTTTGCAGCAATCGAGGAACCGGCGATACCTGTTGAGGAATGTCGATACGTCGCTCTGCAGATTCTCGATCTTGAAGTCGCGTGGAAGTTTGTTGTCAGTAGGTATGTTCACTTCTTGCTCTGTTGCCTGGGTTTCCGTCTTCTCAACAAGCGGGACGCACCCAGGACCTTGCGTTGCTGAATATTGCCGATCAGCTTGTTGATCGGGGCACCAATAGAGCGGTGATGCCGCTGACGCCATGGTGACGGTGATACCGCTGAAGGTGAGGGTGACTCCCGCGAGGACAACGGTCACGCAGAGGGCCTTGGCTGTCGTGAGCGAGCGCATAAAACTATCTTCAGCCCGACGTGAATCCTTGTCAATGAAACTCGCCAACTTGGCGCGCCAGGATCTTCGACTCGACCATCGCCGGAGGGCACGGTCATTTCAGAAAAACAGAGTGCCCCCAAGCTTCATAAGTACATGATTTTTTTATTGACATGTCTTAGGGCGGGTGTATACTTGGCCCTTGAGTGGGAGAATGTGGGTAGATATGGTTGATAGTAATTAATGGAGGTCTCTCGGCATATGCCGGTTATGTCAAAAGAGGTGCTATTTTGGCTCGTTCGAGAGGAAAGTCGAATCTATCTTGATTGTACAGTGGGATACAGTGGGCATGCTGAAAAAATTCTTGAAGCAAGCGGTCCTGACAGCAGACTTATTGGGCTTGATCGCGATGCGGTGGCAATTGCAGCCAGTCAAGAAAAGCTTGCGCGATTCGGCGATCGCGTGCTCCTTTTTCATGGCCATTTTGTGGATCTGAAACAGCACCTCGCTGTCAGTGGCATTAGCCAGGTCGATGGAGTCCTATTTGATCTTGGGGTCTCGTCTCCGCAGTTGGAAGAACCTGCTCGTGGCTTTAGCTTTCAAGGAGACGGTCCATTGGACATGCGGATGGATCAATCGATGAGTGAGACCGCCGCTGACCTGGTCAATCGATGGCCGGAAACGCAGTTGGCTGACGCAATTTTTCAGTTCGGCGAAGAACGGTTTTCTCGACGAATTGCGAGTGCCATTGTCCGCGCGCGTGAACGCCATCCGTTGGCGACGACGAAAGAGCTGGTCTCAGTGATCGAGGGGGCTGTACCTGCGAATTATCGGCATGGTCGTCTCCACTGTGCCACCCGCACGTTTCAAGCCATTCGCATTGCAGTGAATCATGAGCTCGACTGTCTCGAACCGGCATTGCGTGATGCAGTCGATGTGCTGTATCCCGGCGGACGCCTCTGTGTCATTTCATTCCATTCGCTCGAAGATCGGATTGTGAAACACACGTTTCGGGCTCTTTCCGGTAAGGACGATCCTGAATTGGCGTTGCTTACCAAGAGACCTCAAGTTCCCGGCAGGGAAGAATCGGACCGAAATCCTCGATCCCGCAGTGCCAAGTTGCGGGCTGCCCATCGGGTATCCAAGGAGGGTCAGTCATGAAAATCGTGACGATTGTGGCCGGGGTGCTGTTGGTCTTTGTATTCGTGTGGGAGCGTGTGGATGTCGTTCGATTGGGCTATCAGGTCGAACGATTAAAGACACAGAAAATAGTGTTGGAGCGGGAGCGGGATGAATTGCAAGTGAAGTTCTCTGTGCTGACGGCTCCAGAACGGATCGCGAAGGTGGCGACAGAAAAGTTGGGCCTGGTTCCGCCGCAGCAGGGGCAAGTACTGATGGTGCGTCTGCCGGGAGAGACTCCAAGCCTGGTGCTCCCACGTGTGGAATTAATCCATGTGGCGAAACATGATTTACTTGGAAGGGAGCGCGAGTGACGGCCGGCCCATCTCGCGGTCGTCGCTACGTCGTGGTGCTTCTGCTCCTATGTGGGTTCAGCATTATTCTCTTTCGGCTGGTCACGCTCCAAGTGCTTCAAGCAGCCGAACTCACGGCCAAGGCCGATCGGCAACATCAAAAGACTGTGTCATTCGAGGGGGCCAGAGGCATGGTGTCGGATCGGCACGGCAAAGTGCTCGCCATGAATGTGGAGGTGCCGTCCGTATTCGGCGTCCCTACGTCGCTGGAGAGTCCTTCGCACATCGCCCGTCATCTTGCTCCGGTGCTTCATATTCGAAGCAGTGAGCTGGAGAGAAAGCTCCGGCAAGACAAGAGTTTTGTGTGGTTGGCGCGAAAAGTCGATCCTGAGCAGGGCCGTCGGCTGGAGCAGCTGTCGTTGGACGGTATCGGTATGGTGATGGAGGGACGACGGTTTTATCCGAAGGGTCCATTGCTTGCTCACGTCCTCGGATTTTCCGGGATGGATGGCCAGGGGCTTGAGGGGCTTGAACGTCGATACGACGCGGAGCTGCATGGAGAAAACCGCGTCACTGTATTACAGCGCGATGCGTTAGGCCGCACGGTGTTTCCCAAGGGCTTGACCGAGCAAGTGCCTACGCCCGGACATGCTCTGACGCTGACCATCGATGAGGTTATCCAATACATCGCGGAAAAGGAACTCGAAGAGGCTGTGACTCTTACCCGTGCCAAGTCCGGAATGATCATTGTCATGGAGCCGCAATCTGGTGCGATTCTCGCCATGGCTGTCAGCCCGCGGTTCGATCCGAATGTCGTTAGCAAGTTGACGCCCGATCGGTGGCGCAATCGTGCGCTGACGGATACCTATGAGCCAGGGTCGACGATGAAAGTGGTAGTCGCTGCCGCGGCGTTGGAGGAAAAAATGATGACGCCCGGTTCCATGGTGTTCGGCGAAAACGGCCAGATGGTGATCGCGAACACGACGATTCATGACCATGACAAATTGGGCTGGATGACGTTTTCGGAGGCGATTCAAAAGTCCAGCAACATCGGCGCTGCCAAAATCGGGATAGCTCTTGGAGAACAGCGACTTTATCGGTATCTTCAATCGTTCGGGTTCGGCCAACGAACTGAGATCGATCTTCCGGGTGAAGTGAGCGGGCTCTTGAAGGCACCCAAAGACTGGGGCCGTCGATCGCTCGCTTCGATTTCGATGGGGCAGGAGATCGGGGTGACGGCCCTCCAGATGGTGTCGGCCATGTCGACCTTTGCCAATGAGGGCGTGATGATGAAGCCGTATGTGGTATCCGAAGTGCGGGATCAGAAAGGTCGCGTGCTGAAGGAGGTGCGACCGCAAGTGAAGCGGCGAGTCGTGTCTCCGTATACGGCTCGGACAATGACGACGATATTGGAAGGTGTCGTGACGAATGGGACGGGGGCGAGGGCGGCCATCCCGGGTTTCCGTGTCGCGGGTAAAACCGGGACCGCACAAAAAATCGATCCACGGACCAGCGCCTATTCCTCCACGCAGTTTGTCGGGTCATTTGTCGGATATGTTCCGGCAGAGTCCCCGCGGCTGGCGATGGTCGTGGTCATCGATGAACCTCAAGGCGAAGCCTGGGGTGGGACTGTGGCGGCACCCGTGTTCACCCGTGTAGGGGAACAGGTGCTCAACTATCTTGGTGTATCCAGAGAAGACACGGTAAAAGTTGCACTGGCGATGAGGGATGACTGAAAAGCTATGGCGCGCGACCCCATCACCCTCACACAGTTGCTTGCGTCGCTTCGTGGGCAGGTTAAGATTCTGGAGCAGGGCGGGGATATCAGTCGCCCAATACTTGGGATCACGGACGATTCTCGGGCCGTGACGAGTGGGAGCCTTTTTGTTGCCGTAAAGGGTGAGCGCGTTGATGGTCATGGATTTGTCGAGCAGGCCTTGAAGGCCGGAGCGGTTGCGGTGGTCGCACAGGCGCCTGTGACATCAGGGTCGGTCCCGTTTGTGCGGGTGGCCGATTCGCGCAAGGCGCTCGGCCTTCTGGGAAGCCGGTTTCAAGGGGATCCTTCCGCCCGTCTCAAGATGATCGGCGTGACAGGCACGAATGGAAAGACGACGACGACATATATCTGCAAAGCGTTACTGGAAGGGATTGGCCGGCGGGTAGGGTTGATCGGCACGGTGGGATACCAGATCGGGCAAGAAACATTTCCTGCCTCTCACACGACGCCCGGTGCGCTCGATCTTCAATCACTCTTGGCGAACATGGTCGAGAGCGGGCTTACTGCCGCAGTGATGGAAGTGTCGTCCCACGCGCTTGCGTTAGACCGGACATCGGGCTGCGAGTATGACACGGCGGTCTTCACGAACCTGACGCAGGATCACCTCGATTTTCATCACACCATGGACGAGTATTTTGAAACGAAGCTAAGACTCTTTACCGAGTTGGCCGGAGGCCAGAAGACCGGGAAGCGCGCCATCGTCAATCTGGACGATCCCCGGGGGAATGCGATTCGTGCAGCCTGTCCTGTGCCGGTCTGGGGTTATGCCATTCAGAACCAGGCCGATCTCAAGGCAGAAGGAGTGCATCTCTCGCTGACCGGTACCACATTTACGGCAGCAACTCCAGGCGGTACGTTCCCTATCGAGAGTCGGTTGGTCGGGGAGCACAACGTCTATAACTTGCTGGGGGCGATTGGAGTCGCGCTGCACGACGGGGCGACCACCGATCAGATCCGCGAAGCGACCGCTCATATCACCAATGTTCCAGGTCGCTTCGAGCGGATCTCGTCCGGGCAAGATTTTACCGTCGTTGTCGATTATGCCCATACGGAAGATGCACTCCTCAGGCTGCTGGCGGCAGCCCAAGCATTAAAGACTGATCGGATCATTACCGTGTTTGGGTGCGGTGGCGACCGGGATCGAGGGAAGCGACCCAAGATGGGACGCGCTGCCGTGGAATATAGCGACGTGGTGATCTTAACGTCCGATAATCCTCGAACCGAGGACCCGATGGCGATCCTCCATGACGTTGAGATCGGCTTGCGCGATGCACTCAAGCGCCGCAATCATGTGCAGTATCACTTGGTGCCGGATCGCCGTGAGGCGATCGGCGCTGCCATCCGCGAGGCGCGCCGAGGCGATATGGTGCTCATTGCCGGTAAGGGGCATGAGGACTATCAAATCATCGGCATCAAAAAGGTGCATTTTGACGACCGCGAGGTGGCTCGCGAGGCGATTCAGCAATTGCGGAATTGCGCGTGAGTATCCAGACCATGTTCGTGGCCGTGGAAGGTGAGGAGTCAATGGGGCTGTTTACGGTCGAGGAGTTACGAGAAGTCATCAGTGTGAAAGTTCTCTCGGGGCAGGACTCGTTATCGGGGAAGCGCCGGATCAGACAGATCAGCACGGATTCCCGATCGGTTCGCCGTGGCGATCTCTTTGTCGCGCTCAGAGGCGATCGATTCGATGGTCATGAGTTTGTGCCAGCCGTTCTTGCACAGGGAGCAGTGGGAGCCATCGTTCATGATGAATATCGTCTTCCTGCGCGTTCCGCTGCGGTACATCGGATCGAGGGGCGAGCGTCGCCATTTCTGTTCGGTGTGCGGGATCCGCTGTTCGCCTACCAGCAGTTAGCGACACAGTATCGCAGCCGGTTCACTATTCCCGTGGTGGCGGTAACCGGGAGCAACGGTAAGACGACGACGAAAGAGATGGTGGCGGCGGTGTTGGCTCAGCGGTGGCCGGTGCTGAAGACCGAGGAGAATTTCAATAATCGGATCGGCGTGCCCGTTACCCTGTTTCGGATTACGCCTCGCCATCAAGCAGCTGTGATTGAGATGGGGGTGGATCAGCAGGGGCAGACAACCAGGCTCTGTGAGATTGTCAGGCCAACGATCGGGGTGATTACCAATATTGGCCCCGATCACCTCGAGTTCTTTGGAAGCATGGAAGAATCGGCGCAGGCCAAGGCAGAATTGTTGGAATTGCTTCCGCCCGATGGCATGGCCATGTTGAATGCCGACGATCCCTACTTTGACTACCTCGCTGCGCGCGCCCAATGCCGTGTGATGTCGTTTGGATTTTCAGAAATGGCCGATGTCCGTGCGAGCGGGGTCACGTCCGATGCACGCCACGGTACGACCTTTCGCTTGCACCTCCCTGGAAAGAGCCGTCCCACGATCGTGCGAATCAAGGTACATGGGACCCACAACGTCACGAATGCGCTCGCCGCGGCGGCGGTGGGTTCAGCGCTGAACCTCTCTGGTTCGATGATTGCCCAAGGGCTGGGTCGATTTCGTCCAGCGGCGATGCGGTCGCAGATCTTGACTCACCACGGGGTCCATTTCATCAACGATTGCTACAATGCCAACCCTGCGTCGATGAAAGCGGCGCTCCAACTGCTGGCCCAGTGGAGTCCCGCACGTGAACGGATTGCTGTGTTGGGGGATATGCTCGAACTCGGCCCTGAGACGGGCCGAATGCACCGGGAGGTTGGAGAGTTTCTTGTCGCACAGGGGCTGTCGCGGCTGATCGTGTGCGGGACGTTGGGTCGGGGCATTGCGGAAGGAGCCAGGCAGAGCAGGATGGCAGATTCGCAGATCAACGAAGTGGTCGATGCGGGTGCAGCGGCTGAATGCCTAAAAAAAATTGTGCGGAAGGGTGATGTGGTGTTGGTAAAGGCCTCTCGCGGCATGAAAATGGAACAGGTGGTGCAAGCGTTGACGGGAATGAGGGCAGTCATCAAGCAGGCATCATAAAAGGTCGGCGTCCGTTCGACTCACGAGTCGGTCGGACGGGCCGGCTCATTATTAAAGTAAAGATTGCATGCTCTACCACTGGCTGTATCCGTTTCATACGGAATATTCATTTCTGAACGTCTTTCGATATTTGAGCTTCCGGATCATCTATGCAGCGGTGACAGCATTTTTGATCGCCTTTGTGTTGGCCCCCTGGGTGATCAGGAAGTTGCAAGACATTAAGCTGGGCCAGCAGATTCGCGCTGACGGCCCTAAAAGTCACCTGGCGAAGAGCGGTACGCCCACCATGGGCGGGATTCTCATCCTCTTCGCGGTCGTGTTCTCGACGCTCCTCTGGGCCGATATCGCGAGGCCCTATGTCTGGCTGGTGCTCATCGCCATGCTGGGTTTCGGCGCGATTGGATTTATCGACGACTATCTCAAATTCATGAAGACCCGATCTAAGGGGTTATCGGTGGAACAGAAATTTACGGCACAAGTGGCGGTGGCCTTGGCGATCGCGCTGTCCCTCTATTTCCTGCCTGGGTATACGACCAACCTCAGCATTCCGTTTTTTAAGAGTATCGTGCCCGATCTCGGCTGGTTCTATGTCATTTTTGCCGTGATCGTGATTGTTGGGAGTTCCAATGCTGTCAATCTGACTGATGGCCTCGATGGGCTTGCGATCGGACCCGTCATGATCGCGGCGATGGCCTATACGATCGTGGCCTATGTCACGGGCCATCGACTCATGTCGGACTACTTGCTCATCCCGCACATCGAAGGGGCCGGTGAGCTCGCAGTGTTCACTGCCGCTATTCTGGGGGCGAGTTTGGGGTTTTTGTGGTTCAACACCTATCCGGCTTCCGTGTTCATGGGGGATGTGGGCTCGCTTCCACTGGGAGCGGCGCTGGGCACGGTTGCGGTGATCAGCAAACACGAGTTGCTGCTCCTGATGGTCGGCGGCGTGTTTGTGATTGAAGCGGTCTCGGTCATTTTTCAGGTGATCTCGTTCAAATCACGTGGGAAACGCATTTTTCTCATGGCACCCATCCACCATCACTTTGAGATGAAAGGGTGGGAGGAGCCTAAAGTTGTGGTGCGTCTGTGGATTATTGCCATCCTGTTGGCCTTGCTCAGTCTGAGTACCTTAAAGCTTCGGTAACGGCATGGTGGGAGAAGCAGTTGTGGAACTTGCGGGAGCGCGCGTCACGGTCATGGGGCTTGCCAGAAGCGGCGTAGCGGCGTGCCGGTTGCTTCAGGCGGCGGGAGCACGTGTCACGGTGGCGGATCGGAAGGAACCGGCGGAACTGGCATCCGTGCTCGGCAGCATCGACCACGAGCACGTCGGCATCACCGTTGGGGCAGGGTACGAATCGTCGCTCGATGAGGCAGATCTGGTGGTGATCAGCCCTGGGGTGTCCTATCGACTCGCCCTGCTCGAGGCGGTGCGTCGGCGTGGTGTGAAGGTGATCAGCGAATTGGAGCTCGCTTCGCAGTTTTTCCGAAGCCCCCTCCTTGGAATCACAGGCACCAATGGCAAGAGCACGACGGTGACTCTGATCGGCAAGTTTCTCGGCGAGAGCGGCAAGCGGGCGTTTGTGGGCGGCAATTTGGGCACAGCCTTAAGCGAAGCGGCGCTGGAAGACCTTCGCGCCGGTCAAGCAGGGAAGCCGAGTCCGTTCGACTATCTCGTCGTCGAGGTGTCCAGTTTCCAGCTTGAGACCATCGATCGATTCCATCCCTGGATCGCCGCATTACTCAATATGACGGTCGATCACCAGGATCGGTATGAGTCGTTGGATGAATATGTCGCAGCGAAACAACGGATCTTCGAGAACCAAATCGCATCTGACTTTGCGCTCTTCAACCTTGACGACGACCGTGTGGCAGCATTGCGGCATCAAGTTCGCGCGACAAGGTTGGGGTTTACGAGGGGGGCGACGATCGGCGCTGACATGCATGGGGGCACCTACCTCGAAGGCGACAGGATCGTGACGACGGTGACCGGGGTGCGGCAGGAGATTTGTCATCGAAGCGAGATCCGTATCATCGGGAACCACAATGTGGAAAACGTCATGGCGGCGGCGACCTATGCCCTGCTGTGCGGTTGTCCTCTCGACGCGATTCGCCGTGTACTCGCGACGTTTCCAGGGCTCGAACATGCGCTTGAAATCGTCCGCGAGCGTCGGGGGGTCCGATTTGTGAACGATTCGAAGGGCACGAATGTCGATGCCACGCTCAAAGCGTTGGAGAGTATTGAGCAACCGATTTGGCTCATTGCCGGTGGGCGGGATAAGGGAGGCGATTTTTCTCGACTCACCCAGGCCGTCGGTCGGCGGGTCAAGCACGTGATTCTGATTGGAGAGGCCTCGTCGCTGTTGCGACAGGCGTGGGCGGGGGTCGCCATGATGACCGAGGCGGCCACTCTACGAGCAGCCGTGGATTGTGCGGCGCAAGGGGCATCGCCGGGTGACGTCGTGTTGTTGTCCCCGGCCTGTGCCAGCTTCGACATGTTTGCGGACTATCAAGACCGTGGCCGTCAAT
>JBDTPK010000073.1:0-9740 GCA_039932735.1 Nitrospirota bacterium | reverse complement strand
ACTCCGCCACGCGAGGCAGACCCCCCGTAATATCTTTGGTCTTGGTCGTCTCCCGTGGAATCTTGGCCAACACATCGCCGGGAGTAACCACTGCGCCTTTCTCGACAAAGATATGCGCCCCGACTGGAAGCAGGTAGCGAGCCACGTTTGCCACCGCGGCGACCTTTGCAGTCTTTCCACCCTCATCCTTAATCGACACGCGTGGACGCAACGTCGCGCCACTATGCTCGACGATGACCTTGCGGGAGAGGCCGGTGACTTCATCAAATTCTTCCTTCATGGAGACACCTTCAATGATATCTCCATAGGCCACCTTACCACCGACCTCAGTGAGAATAGTCAGTGAGTACGGGTCCCATTCTACCAATTTCTGACCCAGCTCGACACGACCACCGTTTTTCACCTTGATCTTGGCGCCATAGACGACACCGTACTTCTCGCGCTCACGCCCTGTCTCATCGACGATGGAAATCTTGGCGTTCCGATTCATGACCACCCATTCGCCCTCTTTATTTTGCACTGCAATCCCGGGGTTAGGGAAGTCCGCATTTTTCTTGGCATCGAAGCTCATGAACTTGATGGTGCCTGCGTGTTTGGATTCGGTCACCGTCTGCTCAACCACTTTGCTCGCCGTTCCGCCGATGTGGAACGTCCGCATGGTCAGCTGCGTCCCAGGCTCACCGATCGACTGCGCCGCGATGACACCGACGGGTTCGCCTTTTTCGACCAAGCGTCCGCGGGCCAAATCGCGCCCATAACAGGATTGACAGACGCCACGGCGAGACTGACAGGTCAGCACCGAACGAATCTTGACGTGGTCGACCGCCGCTTCCACGATCGCCTTGGTCCGGTCTTCGTCAATCTCCTCATTGAACGACACAATGATCTCACCCGTGACTGGATCGCGAATATCTTCTGCAGCCAACCGTCCCAACACCCGCTCTTCAATCGGCTGAATGATTTCGCCTCCCTCGACCAAGGCGCTCACAATGATGCCGTCGGTCGTACCGCAATCAATTTCGTTGATAATCACATCCTGCGCAATATCCACCAAGCGGCGCGTCAGATAACCCGAGTTTGCCGTCTTCAACGCCGTGTCGGCCAACCCCTTGCGGGCGCCGTGCGTTGAAATGAAGTACTGCAACACCGTCAGGCCTTCTCGGAAATTGGCGGTAATCGGCGTCTCGATGATTTCACCGGACGGCTTCGCCATCAAACCGCGCATACCACCCAACTGGCGAATCTGCTGTGAGCTTCCGCGAGCACCGGAATCCGCCATCATGAAGATCGGGTTGAAGGACTCGGCCTTGTTCGGATCGCCACCCGCGCCCAGCTCCTTCATCATTTCATTGGCAATCTGCTCTGTCACATGCGCCCAGATATCGATCACCTTGTTATAGCGCTCGCCGTTGGTGATCAACCCCTCAGCATACTGCCGTTCGATCTCCGTGACTTCATGCTGAGCCTTCCCCAGCAACTCTTGCTTCTTGGTCGGAATATGCATGTTATCGATACAAATCGAGATGCCGGCACGCGTGGCGTACTCAAACCCTGTATCCTTGACTTTGTCGAGGAATGTGACGGTCTCACGATGGCCGCACTGGCGATAGACGGTATCGATAAGCTTGGTCATTTCCTTCTTGGTCATGAGCTTATTCGCGTTGGCGAACGACAATCCTGGAGGGAGTACGTCCGACAAAATCACTCGACCGACAGTGGTTTGAACGAGGCTCCCCTCGACCCGCACCTTAATCCGTGCATGCACCTCCAATTCTCGTGAATCGAAGGCAATGCGCACTTCCTCGGGTGAGCCGAACACTTTCCCCTCTCCCTTGCATCCTGCACGTTCTTTGGTCAGCCAGTAACAGCCGAGCACCATATCCTGCGACGGCACCGCAATCGGCTTGCCGTTGGCGGGCGAAAGAATGTTATTGATCGACATCAGCAGCACGCGTGCCTCGACCTGCGCTTCGACCGACAGCGGGACGTGGACTGCCATCTGGTCGCCGTCGAAGTCAGCGTTAAACGCGGCACAGACCAGTGGATGCAACCGGATAGCCTTGCCTTCGACCAACACAGGATCGAACGCCTGAATACCAAGACGGTGCAAGGTCGGAGCACGGTTCAGCAGCACAGGATGCTCGCGAATCACCTCGTCGAGTACGTCCCACACTTCAGGACGTTCTTTTTCGACCAGGCGCTTGGCACTCTTGATTGTCGTCGCCGCGCCTCGCTCCTCCAGCTTGTGGAAGATAAAGGGCTTGAAGAGTTCGAGCGCCATCTTCTTGGGCAAGCCGCATTGGTGGAGCCGGAGCTCCGGCCCCACAACAATGACGGTCCGGCCAGAATAATCGACCCGTTTACCGAGGAGGTTTTGGCGGAAACGCCCTTGCTTCCCCTTCAGCATATCGCTCAGAGATTTGAGCGGTCGCTTGTTGGGTCCACGAATCGCACGACCGCGGCGACCATTGTCAAAGAGCGCATCGACCGCTTCCTGCAACATCCGCATCTCGTTTCGAATAATGACACCCGGCGCCTTGAGCTCAATCAGCCGCTTCAGTCGATTGTTCCGATTGATGACGCGGCGGTAGAGATCGTTCAAGTCCGATGTCGCAAAACGTCCGCCGTCCAGCGGCACGAGTGGGCGCAATTCTGGTGGCAGCACTGGGATTACGTCCATAATCATCCACTCAGGCATATTTCCGGACTTACGGAAGGCCTCGATAACTTTCAGTTGCTTTGCATATTTCTTCTTGAGCGCTGCAGAGGCCGACGTCTTCGCCTTCGCCTTGATCTCATCCCATTTGGCATTGATATCGATTTTGCGGAGCAACTCTCGAATGGCATCGGCGCCGATACCGACTTTGTAGGAACCAGGGCTGTATCCAGATTGGAGCGAGCGAAGCTTTTCCTCTGAGACCAGCTCCTTCTCCGTTAAATCCGTCGATCCCGGATCGACACAGACATAGCTCTCGAAATAAAGAATGCGTTCGAGCCCTTTGAGGCTCATGTCAAGCAAGGTTCCGATCCGACTCGGCACGCCCTTGAGAAACCAAATATGTGCGACCGGCGCCGCAAGCTCGATATGGCCCATGCGCTCTCGACGGACCTTGGACTGAATGACCTCAACACCGCACTTGTCACAGACGATACCGCGGTGCTTCATGCGCTTGTATTTGCCGCAGTTGCACTCCCAATCCTTGATGGGACCGAAAATCTTCGCGCAAAAGAGTCCGTCTTTTTCCGGCTTGAACGACCGGTAATTGATGGTCTCAGGCTTTTTCACTTCGCCATAGGACCATGAGCGAATCTTTTCGGGTGACGCGATCCGGATCCGCATCGAATCGAATGACACCGCATCGCGCGGCTTCTCGAACAATGTATAGACGCCTTCCAAGGTAGTGACCTCCTCTGATACCGACCACTATGGCCGGCACACAAATGGGTTAGTCTTGCGACTTGACCAGTTCGACGTCGAGTCCCAAACTCTGCAGCTCTTTGACCAAGACGTTAAACGACTCGGGTAATCCAGGCTCCAGGAACGGCTCACCCTTGACGATTGCTTCGTACATCCGAGATCGGCCTGGTACGTCATCTGATTTCACCGTCAAGAACTCTTGCAATGTGGACGCCGCGCCATAGGCCTGCAACGCCCACACTTCCATTTCTCCTAACCGCTGGCCACCGAATTGTGCCTTGCCACCGAGCGGCTGCTGCGTGACGAGCGAATAAGGACCGATCGACCGGGCGTGGATCTTGTCATCGACCAAGTGGTGCAACTTTAAGACGTACATGTATCCGACCGTGACGGGGCTACCGAACATCTCGCCGGTCCGGCCATCCATCAGCATGGTTTGCCCGCTAGTCGGCAAGTTTGCTTTCTTGAGCAACTCCTTAATCTCCGTTTCTGACGCTCCATCGAACACGGGACTTGCCACCTTGATCCCCAATACTTTCGCCGCCCAACCCAGGTGAGTTTCAAGAATTTGACCGACGTTCATACGTGACGGCACACCGAGCGGGTTCAGCACAATTTCCACGGGCGTTCCATCCGGCAAACAAGGCATGTCTTCTTCGGGCAACACCCGAGAGACCACGCCTTTGTTTCCATGCCTTCCGGCCATCTTGTCGCCGACCTGAATTTTGCGCTTCATCGAGACATAGACCTTCACAAGCTTAATCACGCCCGGAGGAAGCTCATCCCCCCGTTTCAAGCGCCCAACCTTCTCGTCGTACAATGTCTGTAAAATCTCGATCTGTTCCTTCGCCCGACGTTCGACGTCCTCCAGGTCTTTCTGCTCGTCAGGATCGCTCAAAATGATGTACCGAACCGTGTCATCCGGCAACCGCTTGAGAATCTCTGCAGTTAGCTTGCCCTTCTTCTTCAGAATGACATCACCGCTCTCAGGATCCATCAAATCGCGACCAACCACCTTCCCGAGCAACAGCTTCCTGATCTTCTTCGTCTTTTCTTCGTCGATAATACGGAGCTCCTCATGGTGATCGCGCTGGAGCTTCATCGCATCGTCACTTTCGATACTCTTGGACCGCTCGTCCTTATCAAGGCCCTTGCGCGAAAAGATCTTCACGTCGACGACAATGCCCTCAACGCCCGGCGGCACCGTGAGCGATGTATCCTTCACATCACCCGCCTTCTCACCGAAGATGGCCCGCAGCAGTTTTTCTTCCGGCGTGAGCTGGGTCTCACCCTTCGGAGTCACCTTCCCGACCAGAATATTTCCAGGCTTCACCTCGGCCCCGATACGAATGATCCCGCTTTCGTCGAGATCACGAAGCGCTTCTTCTCCGACGTTCGGAATGTCGCGAGTAATGTCCTCTTTCCCCAACTTGGTATCGCGGGCCTCCACCTCGAATTCCTCGATGTGAATCGAGGTGAACGCATCTTCACGCACCAGCTTTTCGCTCAACAGAATGGCGTCTTCGAAGTTGTATCCGCCCCAGGGCATGAAGGCGACGAGAATATTCTTCCCTAATGCCAATTCACCATGATCAATGGCAGGACCGTCAGCCAAAACCTGTCCGACTTTCACTGGCTGACCAAGCCGCACCACCGGTGTCTGCGTGATGGTCGTACTCTGATTCGATCGCTGGAACTTGATCAAATCGTACACGTCCAAGCCGGCGTCATTCCTTTTCCGACCTTCTTTCAAATCGGCACGCACGACGATCCTCGTGGCATCCACGCTTTCCACGACGCCGGCGCGCTTAGCCTGCACCACATAGCCCGAGTCACGCGCGACCACCGTTTCCATTCCCGTGCCAACCAAGGGAGCCTCAGACTTAAGCAGCGGCACAGCCTGACGCTGCATGTTTGAACCCATCAAGGCTCGGTTGGCGTCATCGTGTTCCAAAAACGGCACCAAGGCCGTGGCGACGCTCACCACCTGCTTCGGCGATACGTCCATATATTCGATCCTATCTGAAGTGGCCGTCACGAAATCGCCGGCCGCTCGCGCCGAGATGGTTTGGGACATCAGACGACCCGATGCGTCCACCTGCGAGTTTGCCTGCGCAATGATGTACTTATCCCCTTCGATCGCGGAAAGAAACTCGATCTCGTCGGTCACTCGCCCCTTCACTACTTTGCGATAGGGTGCTTCGATAAACCCGAACTTGTTGATCCGAGCATAAGTCGCCAGCGACGTAATCAGGCCGATATTTGGGCCTTCCGGCGTTTCGATCGGACAGATACGGCTGTAATGCGACGGATGGACGTCACGAACTTCAAACCCTGCCCGTTCCCTGGTCAACCCACCGGGACCGAGCGCAGATAGCCGTCGCTTGTGTGTAATTTCCGCGAGCGGATTCGTTTGATCCATGAACTGAGACAATTGGCTGCTGCTGAAAAATTCTTTCACTGCGGCCACAACCGGCTTGGCATTGATCAAATCGTGAGGCAATACGGTTTCCATATCCAGGAGGTTCATCCGCTCCTTGATACTGCGCTCCATGCGGACCAGCCCAAGCCTGAATTGATTCTCCAGCAACTCGCCGACGGAACGGACGCGACGATTCCCCAAGTGGTCGATGTCGTCGATTTCGCCCTTGCCCAACTTCAAGTTCACAAGATACCGGATCACCTCGACCATGTCCTGCGCGGTCAATGTCCGCTGCTCCAACGGCAGATCAAGGCCCAGCTTCTTGTTCAACTTCAGTCGGCCGACCGGCGACAGATCGTACCGCTTGGGATTCATAAACAGATTGTCGAAGAGTGCTCTCGCCGTGTCGACTGAGGGCGTTTCTCCCGGACGTAAGCGGCGATAGATCTCGACCATCGCCTCCTCTTTCGAGGCAGTCTTGTCCATCTCCAGCGTATCCAAGATCACCGGCGTCGACGTGACCGTATCAAAGTAGATCGCCTTAAATTCTTCGATGTCACTTTCGAGTAGCGCGTCAATAATCTCAGCGGTGAGCCGCTGATTTCGTTCGGCGATCTTGTTCTTTTTGGAATCTATCAGTTCAGTCAGGCTCGCGCGGCCGATCAACTCACTCGGCGCAAGCGGGATTTCCTTCACGCCAGCCGCCTTGAGCTTCGCGATGAGTCCCTTCGTGAGCTTGGCGCCTTCCCGTACCAAGGGTTCTTTGCCGCCCCTTTCTAAGACTTCCGCCGAACAGCGCAGACCTTGATGGATCTCCGGGTCGAGCTTGCGCAGCATCTTCCCCTTGACGACCCGAATTTCTTCAACCGGATAATACATCTTGAGCAAATCGTCGCCAGAAAAGCCAAAAGCCTTCAACAGAATAGTCGTCGGCATTTTCCGCCGACGGTCGATGCGAACATAGAGGATGTCTCGTGCGTCGAACTCGAAGTCGAGCCACGATCCGCGATAGGGAATGATCCTGGCGGAATACAACACCTTGCCACTGGAATGCGTTCGGCCCTTATCGTGCGTGAAGGATGCGCCGGGAGACCGATGCAACTGACTGACCACCACCCGTTCCGTGCCGTTGACAATGAAGGTGCCCCGCTCTGTCATGAGCGGCAGCTCGCCGACATAGACTTCCTGCTCTCGGACGTCGAGCACCTTTTTCTTGGACCCCTTATCTTCCTTGTCAAACACAACCAAGCGTACTCGGAGCTTGAGCGGAACGGCAAAGGTCATCCCCTGCTCAAGGCACTCCCGCTCATCATATTTAGGGGTGCCAAGCGTGTAGCTCGTAAACTCCAATACGGCCGTATTGTTATAATCCGGAATCGGAAATACACTCGCCAGAGCCGCCTGAAGCCCATGATCTTTGCGACGCTCGGGCTCGACCTCCCGCTGAAGAAATTCCTCATAGGAGCGCTTCTGGATCTCGATCAGATCGGGAATTTCGATGCTGCTATGAATGCGAGAGTAATCTTTCCTCTCGGTAAACTCTTGCAGAGTCGTTTCGGACATTCGCTGGTCCTCCGCTACACAATGGGCAAACAGGGGTACCCGCCTATGGTAGGCCCCCACGGATACTAGATACTGATTAAATCGAGGCTACTTAATCTCGACCTTCGCACCACTGTCTTCGAGTTTCTTCTTCATCGTGTCGCATTCTTCTTTCGTGACACCGGTCTTCACAGGCTTTGGCGCGCCTTCGACCAAATCCTTCGCTTCCTTCAGCCCAAGGCTGGTGAGTTCGCGGACGACCTTAATGACTTGGATCTTCTTGTCCGGCGGAGCAGACACGAGCACGACGTCAAATTCTGTCTTCTCCTCGACTGCCGCTGCGGCACCACCACCTGCAGCAGGAGCGGCGGCAACCGGTGCGGCAGCCGTGACACCAAAACGAGTCTCTAATCCCTTTACGAGCTCTGCCAAGTCGAGCACACTCATCGTCTCGATGGCCTTGATCAATTCTTCCTGTGACAATTTTGCCGTGGTCGTTGACATATCCCCGTCTCCTTTTCGTTTGTCCTGAATGGCTGCAATGACTCTCACAAATTTCGACAAGACTGCACTGAGCGTATACACAAGGCCACGCGCTGGCCCCTGCATAGCCGACAACAACATCGCAATGAGGACGTCCTTCTTCGGCAACTTCGCCACAGCTGCCAATTCAGCCGGCTGCATCACCTTGCCCTCCAAGACACCGATGGTGATCTTGATCTTCTGTTCGCGCTTCTCCGCCAGAATAAAATCCCGAAGAATCTTGGCCGGCAGCACCGGATCGTCATAGCCGATCACCAACCCCGTTGGTCCCTTGAGGTAGGTCGTCACCCCGGAAAGGATCGTGGCTCCCGCAGCACGGACAGCCAACGTATTCTTGACGACCATGTATTCGGCTTTGGCCCCACGCAATTGCTTGCGAAGTTCCGTGACCTGATTGACGGAGAGCCCGGCACTTTCGGTGACAATGGCAAGCCGTGCGCGAGCAAATGTCTCCATCAACTCCGCAACCGCTGTTGTTTTTTCGTCCTTATTCATAGTCGAACCCTTCTCCTTCCGCGCGGCAGCACCCCGACTAACTCCATTCCTTGGCGAGCGCGATGGCATCGAGCTTCACGCCGGGTCCCATCGTGCTCGAAATAGTTGCGCTCATCAGATATCGTCCTTTGCATGAGGCAGGCTTAGCCTTAATCACCGCCTCCAGCACCGCCGCCGCGTTCTCATAAAGCTGCTCAGGCTTAAACGACACCCTCCCGACAGGCACCTGAACAATCCCGGATTTTTCGACCTTGTACTCCACACGACCTTTTCGAATATCTGATACGGCCTTGCCGACATCAAAGGTCACGGTCCCGCTCTTTGGATTAGGCATGAGCCCTCGGGGCCCCAGCGCCTTTCCAAGCTTCCCGACGGCCGCCATGAGATCCGGCGTCGAGATGGCGCAATCAAAGTCCATCCATCCGCCCTTGATTTTCTCCATCAAGTCATCGGACCCGACATAATCAGCGCCGGCTTGCCGCGCCTCTTGCTCTTTCTCTCCCTTGGCAAAGACCAACACCCGAACCTTCTTCCCCGTGCCGTGCGGCAGCGA
This sequence comes from Nitrospirota bacterium, assembly GCA_039932735.1. GTDB lineage: Bacteria > Nitrospirota > Nitrospiria > Nitrospirales > Nitrospiraceae > Palsa-1315. The sequence goes on along the minus strand of JBDTPK010000073.1, from coordinate 767 downwards.
AGTCGTGCCACGTACCATTTGGTCCGCTCGCTTCGGATCGACACCCAGTCGAAGTGCCAGATCGACGGACTCATCGAACTTGGTGTAGGCCGACCGCTGCACCGCATCGACCGCATCGCGCAAGGCGTAGGCCCGAGGTTCAATTTTTTCCACTGCGGCTCTCATCTTCTTTCCCATACGCACGTCCTCTCTTTTCTCAACCCTCAGCACAGAAAGCAGTCCTCACTTGGGCGCATAACCCGAGACCCTTCCGAGAATGCATGGTCCGTGAGCACAACCGACAGTCCCGTCCGATCTACCGCCTCACCCTTGAACCACCACTCCCATACTGCGCGCCGTACCTTCAATGATTTTGATCGCCCCCTCAAGATCGACGGCATTGAGATCCGTCAGTTTCTTCTGCGCAATCTCACGCAGCTGAGTCCTTGTAATCATCCCAACTTTGTCTTTCTGGGGAACACCTGAGCCCTTAATAATTCCTGCCGCCTTCTTTAAGAGGTCGGACGCAGGGGGAGTTTTCATCACGAAGGTAAACGACCGGTCCTTATAGACCGTAATGACCACCGGGATGATGCTATCGCCTTCTTTCTGTGTTTTCGCGTTGAACTGTTTACAAAACTCCATGATGTTGACGCCGTGCTGACCCAGCGACGGCCCAACCGGGGGAGCAGGGTTTGCTTTCCCTGCTGGAATCTGCAACTTAATCTGTGCTGATACTTCCTTGGCCATGTCCTACACTCCTACGCACGTTCGACCATTTCGGAGAC
>JBDTPK010000072.1:0-9747 GCA_039932735.1 Nitrospirota bacterium | reverse complement strand
GAACCCTCACGAGGACCCCGTCATTCTTTTCTCGATGCTGTCTTGATACCCGGTGCCCCTCATGGGTCCTTTTCCTGTCATCTCAAATTTTGTGGCGCACAAGTTGTGCGTGGGAGGTACACGCCCTTCCGCTGCCAGATCCCCCCCTCATATCCGCTTCGATCTGAACCGGGAAAGGGGACCCGTTCGCGTAATGTCATTAGGGTGTCAGCGGGGTAAGCAACTCCGGCTGAATCGAGACGAAGAGAGGCGAGCAGCGGCAAAGAGAAGCGAAGGTGATTTGTGCAGTCTGGCGCGGGAGAGAAGGGGATTGCCGTTCCTATCAAGGACTTCAGCAATCCCCCATTCTTCGGTGAGAGGTTCTTCCGAGGGTTTTAGCTGACATCCCCCCATGGGACTGGACCAGTGAAAACTGTTGAAATCCGGTACGTAATCAGACCATTTTAAAGATGTCTGACCGGAGGGGTTCATCCAAGTTCGCTTTACTAATTTTTTGCTAGACGCTGATCGAATCCATGATAGACTCCGAAATCAGTAGCGCGCCTGGAATGTCCCTACGTCGCTGTGTTCCAAATATAAACGCGGAAACTACTTGAAACACCGAGCCATTGCAACAATGCTTAGTTCGTTTTCGTAAACCGCAGGTCGTCCGTTCAATCCGGATCGCCGTCTCCATGGCCCCTTTTAGAGAGATCAACGACTTCTGAGCCTGCCTCAGGGGTACGGCGCACGAACAGTGGGTGTCTTCCAAGGGTCTGAGGAGAATCAGCCACGGGTTATTACCAGCCAGCACGCCCGTCGAACCGAACGTGGCTCTGGCAAGACGCGCACTAAATTCCCAATCCCCATCCGCTACCCTGGTTGCGATCTGGCTCATAACCTCTCGTCTTTAAGAAAGAAATCGCGCACGTGAAGGTACGCAGTAAGATCATTCGCGAGAAGCGGTTCCGAGTGCGAGCGCGCTTCGGCGGTACCGGCTTGGGAGAACAGTATGCCGACGACGAGCTACCGTTGCGCTCGGAGCTATTCAGTGCCGATCAGATGGAACAGCATGGCAAGATCCTGGCTGGCTTGCACCAGTTGAGCTTGGGAGGCGCCCCGGACCAGCTGCTGACCAGGCTGGATGAGAATGACCGCGTCCTGATCGGCGTTCGCGATCTGCTGGCGGAGGCAGTGAAGACGAACCGCCGAATTACGCCGGCCGGGGAATGGCTGCTCGATAACTTCTATCTGATCGAAGAGCACATTCGGATGGCTAGGCGACATTTGCCCAAGGGGTACAGCCGGGAACTGCCCCGCTTACTGACGGGCCCATCGGCTGGGCTTCCGCGCGTCTATGACATCGCGCTCGAAACGATCTCGCACGGCGATGGGCGAGTGGATCCTGGAAGTCTCGGCAGTTTCGTCGCCGCCTACCAGACGATTACTCCTCTGAAGTTAGGCGAACTGTGGGCCATCCCGATCATGCTCCGCCTGGCGTTGATCGAGAATCTCCGGCGCGCCGGGGCACGGATCGCCGCCCATAGGCTCGACCGCAATCGCGCTGACCACTGGGCAGACCTAATGGTGGAGATCGCCGAGAAGGACCCGAAGAGCCTGATTCTGGTGATCGCAGACATGGCGCGATCGAACCCGCCGATGGCCAGTGCGTTTGTGGCGGAGTTCGCGCGTCGGTTGCAGGGACAGAGTTCCGCGTTGGCACTGCCGCTCACCTGGATCGAGCAGCGGCTCTCCGAGTCCGGCCTGACGATTGAGCAATCGGTTCAATCGGAAAATCAACAGCAGGCGGTCAATCAGGTCTCCATCAGCAACAGCATCGGTAGTCTCCGATTTCTTGGCGCGAGGGACTGGCGAGCGTTCGTTGAGACCATGAGCGTCGTCGAGCAGACGCTGCGTGAAGACCCTGGTGCAGCCTACAGTCAGATGGACTTTGCTACTCGCGATCGCTACCGTCACGTGGTGGAGAAGATGGCGAAGGGCAGCCGGCTATCGGAATGCGACGTGGCGCGTCATGCGATCCACTTGGCGCAGCAGGGGGCGAACGGGAACGGCGGCGAGGATCGAACAGCCCATGTTGGGTTCTATCTGATCGGCAAGGGAGCGCTGCAGCTCGAACGCCAGGCGGAGGTGCACCTTTCCACCTCTGACGCGCTTCAGCGCACGAGCGGCCGGTTTCCACTGCTCCTCTATGTCGGCGCGATCGCCTTGATCACGGTTGCGCTCACCGGCGGCATACTGACACAGACGTACGCCGAGGATGTGGAGGGCTGGTTACTCGCACTGGTCGGCCTCCTGTCACTGTTCTGTACCAGTCAACTCGCTGTCGCGCTGGTGAACTGGGTGGCGACAGTGCTGGTACAGCCTCATGCGCTGCCGCGAATGGACTTCTCCGAAGGCATCCCCCCGGAATCACGCACGCTGGTCGTGGTCCCGACGATGCTGAGCAGCGCTGAAAACATCGAAGAACTGATCGAGGCGCTCGAAGTCCGATTCCTGGCCAATCGTGACAACCACCTGCACTTTTCCCTGTTGACCGATTTTCGAGACGCGCACGAGGAAAGGCTTCCGGAAGACGAGCCCCTGTTGCGGCTGGCCCGGAAGAGGATCGAAGAACTGAACGAGAAATACCGTCCGGCGACCGGCGATGCATTCTTTCTATTTCACCGCCCGCGCCGGTGGAACCCCGGGGAACGGGTCTGGATGGGGTACGAGCGGAAACGAGGCAAGCTTTCAGATCTGAACGGGCTTCTGCGAGGCGGGGCCGTGAATGAACCAGGGGATCGCTTCTCTCTCATCGTCGGTGAGACGGCCCTGTTGTCGACGGTGAAGTACGTGATCACCCTTGACACGGACACCCAACTCCCGCGCGATGCCGCGCGGGAGTTTGTGGCCGCGATGACGCACCCGTTGAACCGTGCGCGATACGACGAAACCACACAGCGGGTCCTCGACGGATACGGCATTTTACAGCCACGCGTCGCCGTGAGTCTGCCCGGCACGAACCGGTCGCACTATGCGCGACTCAACGGGAGTGAGCCAGGCATCGATCCCTACACGCGCGCCGTCTCCGATGTGTACCAGGACCTGTTCGGTGAAGGCTCCTTCATCGGTAAGGGGATCTATGAGGTGGATGCGTTCGAACGAGCCCTCACCGGGCGCTTTCCCGAAAACCGGATTCTCAGCCACGATCTGCTCGAAGGCTGCTACGCGCGGTCGGGGCTGTTGAGCGATGTGCAGCTATACGAAGAATATCCCTCGAGCTACAGCGTGGACGTCAGCCGGCGGCACCGCTGGATCCGCGGAGATTGGCAGCTTGCAGGATGGCTGCTGCCGCGCGTTCCAGGCCCTGGCGCTCAACGTCAGAAGAATCCGCTCTCCGGGCTGTCACGCTGGAAACTCTTCGACAACCTCCGGCGCAGTCTCGTGCCGTCGGCGTTGACTTTCCTGTTGCTGCTGGGCTGGACAGTCTTGTCACCATTTTGGTTGTGGACCTTGGTGGTGATCGGAATCATCCTCTTGCCTTCTATGCTGGCCGCGATTCTGGATCTGTGCCGGAAACCTGAAGATGTGTTGCTGCGGCAGCATATCTCCGCCACACGACGCTCGGCCGGCCAGCATGTCGTTCACGTCATACTGACGATCGTGTGCCTTCCCTACGAGGCGTTCTTTAGTGTGGATGCGATCGTACGCACAATCTGGCGGATGCTGGTCTCACATGCACGACTGCTCGAATGGAGTCCGGCCGGCGATCCGGCTCGCGATCGCCACACAAACCTCCTCGCCTACTGTCGGACGATGTGGATCGGACCCGTTCTTGCCACAGCCGTAGCGATGTATCTGACACGGTCGAACCCGGTCGCATTCGTCGTGGCGACACCCATCCTGGGTCTCTGGTTTGCCTCCCCAGCAGTCGCGTGGTGGATCAGCCGGCCGCTCACTCGACGCGCGGCAAGGCTCACGGCCGACCAAACCGTCTTTCTCCGGAAGCTTGCCCGAAAGACCTGGGGGTTCTTCGAGAAGTTCGTCGGGTCGGACGATCATTGGCTGCCACCAGATAACTATCAGGAGCATCCCGTTGCCACGGTCGCGCATCGCACATCGCCGACCAATATGGGACTCGCGCTGCTCGCGAACTTGTCCGCGTACGACTTCGGCTACATCTCGGCCGGACGGCTCATCGACCGCACGACCAAGGCATTCCGCACGATGGAAACGTTGGAGCGGCATCGGGGCCACTTTTACAACTGGTACGACACGCAATCTCTGAAACCGTTGCTGCCGACCTATGTGTCCACGGTGGACAGCGGGAACCTGTCGGGTCACCTGCTGACACTGCGGCAGGGGTTGCTCGCACTGCCCGATCAGAAAATCCTGGGGTCGCGATTCTTCGAAGGGCTCAGCGACACATTCAGGGTCCTCGAAGATGCCGTGAGGGAAACCCCGTCTGTCCCACTCGCTCAATTTCAGAATCAGCTGGCCTCTGCCTCCGAGTCTCGACCAACCACGCTCACGGCGGCACGGCTCTGCCTTGACCAACTGACGACGACCGCCGAGGAGCTGCTCGCGAGGGTACAGAGTGCCCCCGAGAGTCAAGCAACCTGGTGGGCGGGTGCGCTCACCCGGCAATGCCGGGATGCCCTCAATGACCTGATGTTTCTCGCGCCGTGGGCACTGCTGTCGGCCTCACAAGATAAGCTTAGCGAATGTGGCAATCTCGACGAGATCCCCACGCTGCGTGAATTGGCACGACTTGACGTGGCCTGTCTGCCTGCCATCGAACATCGCTTGTCCTCGGAAGCGACACATGAGGAACGCATATGGGCTGCAGGCCTTCAAGGGCTCGTTGCGAAAGCCAGCAGGCGCGCCAGAGCACGAATCGTGACTGTCGAAGGAATGGCAGAGCAAGCCAGCCACTTCGCCGGCATAGAATATGACTTCCTGTTCGACAAGAGCTGTCATCTGCTGGCGATCGGCTACAACGTGGGCGACCGGCGGCGAGACGCGAGTTACTACGATCTGCTCGCTTCTGAGGCACGATTGTGCAATTTCGTGGCGATTGCACAGGGACAACTGCCGCAGGAGAGCTGGTTTGCTCTCGGGCGTCTTCTCACGACTGTCGGTGGCGGGCCGGTACTCATCTCGTGGAGCGGGTCGATGTTCGAGTACCTCATGCCGCTGTTGGTGATGCCGACCTACGACCACACCTTACTCGACCAGACGTGCAAGGCGGCGGTGGAGAGGCAGATCGAGTATGGGCGGCAACGCGGCGTCCCGTGGGGCATTTCGGAATCTGGCTACAACACGATCGACGTGCATCTGAACTACCAATACCGCGCGTTTGGCGTGCCAGGCCTGGGACTCAAACGGGGGCTTGCCGATGACGTGGTCATTGCGCCCTATGCCTCGGCGCTCGCGCTGATGGTGGCGCCCGAGGAGGCATGCTTGAATCTACAGAGACTCGCGTCCGAAGGAGTTGAGGGACCATTCGGATTCTATGAAGCCGTCGACTATACCCCGTCCCGTCTCCCACGCGGACAATCGAGTGCGGTGATTAGGTCCTACATGGCCCATCACCAGGGCATGAGCCTCCTGTCTCTCGCCTATCTGCTCCTCGACCGTCCGATGCAAAAGCGATTCGAGTCGAATCCGTTGTTCCAGGCGACGATGCTCTTGCTCCAGGAGCGAATTCCAAAAGCCACGGCACTCTATTCGCACACCGCCGAGTTGTCCGACATCCGAACGGCTGCCAGCGGATGGGAGACGCCGATCCGCCGGTTCAACAGCCCTCATACGTCGATTCCGGAAGTACACTTATTGTCGAACGGCCGCTACCACGTGATGATCACCAACGCCGGCGGTGGGTACAGCCGTTGGAAGGATATGGCCGTCACACGCTGGCGCGAAGACAGTACCCGCGATAACTGGGGCACATTCTGTTACCTCTGCGACGTGGAGAGCGGAGAGTACTGGTCAACCGCCTATCAGCCGACGCTTCAGCCACCGAAGCATTACGAAGTCATCTTTTCCGAGGGGCGGGCTGAGTTTCACCGCCGGGATCGGGAGATCGAGACCTATACCGAGATCGTGGTGTCGCCGGAAGATGACATCGAACTGCGGCGCACCCGCATCACCAACAGCTCACCGACCCGCCGCACAATCGAAATCACGAGTTACGCGGAAGTCGTGCTTGCCTCATCTGCCGCAGACGCGCTACACCCGGCATTCAGCAATCTCTTTGTGCAAACCGAGATTATTCACGACCGGCAGGCCATTCTCTGTACGCGCCGGCCCCGCTCCCTCGATGAGCCATCGATATGGATGTGTCATCTCATGGCCGTGCATGGAGCAGACATCGAATCAATGTCCTACGAGACAGACCGCCGAGAGTTCATCGGCCGCGGCCGCACCACCGCGGACCCGCAAGCCATGGAGAACCCCGGCGCGCAAGACGGGATACACGAGGCTGCGGCGCTCTCCGGCAGCGAGGGCTCCGTGCTCGATCCGATTGTCTCCATCCGCTGCCGGATCACGCTCGATCCGGAAGAGTCGGCCACGATTGATTTGGTATCCGGCGTCAGCGAGACCCGTGAGGTCTGCCTGGGCCTGATCGAAAAATACCACGACCGACACCTCACCGATCGGGTCTTCGATCTGGCCTGGACCCATAGTCAGGTGGTCATGCGGCAGCTGAATGCCACCGAGGCCGACACGCAACTCTATGGACGGCTGGCCAGCTCGATCGTCTATGCCAATTTCTCCCTGCGGGCTGATCCGAGCGACCTGATTAAAAACCGCCGAGGGCAATCCGAGCTCTGGGGCTACGCTATTTCCGGCGATTTACCGATCGTGTTGCTGCAAATCGGAGACCTCGTCCATATCGATCTGGTACGGCAACTTGTGCAGGCCCACGGATACTGGCGCTCCAAGGGGTTGGCCGTCGACCTGGTGATCTGGAACGAAGATCACGCCGGCTACCGTCAAATGCTCCAAGAACAAATCATGGGACTGATTGCCTCGAGCATCGGAGCACATGTGATGGATCGACCAGGCGGAATTTTCGTCCGTCCTGCGGACCAGATATCGAACGAAGACCGCATTCTGTTCCATTCAGTCGCTCGCGCCATCATCACTGACAGACGGGGATTGCTGGCGGACCAGATCACCCGCCGCGGACATGCGGGAGTCACTGTGCCGCGCCTGGTACCGATTAGAGCCCGCCGTGCCGAACCCGTGACATCCTCTGCGCTGCCACGCCACGATCTGACATTTTTCAACGGGCTGGCGGGATTCACGCCTGATGGCCGCGAGTATGTCATCACGACCGCGCAGGGGCATATGACGCCGTCGCCGTGGGTGAATGTCCTGGCAAATCCGCACTTCGGCACCGTCATTTCGGAGAGCGGCCAGGCCTATACTTGGCATGAGAACGCCCATGAATTCCGTCTCACTCCGTGGCACAACGACCCGGTAAGCGATGTCAGCGGAGAAGCCTTGTATCTCCGGGATGAGGAGCGGGGCCACTTCTGGTCCCCCACAGCGCTACCCAGCCTCGGGGCGACACCGTACGTCTGCCGACACGGCTTCGGCTATAGCGTGTTCGAGCACACAGAACGTGGTATCCACTCAGAGCTGTGGGTGTATGTGGCGCTGGATGCACCGATCAAGTTCATGGTGCTCAAGGTACGGAACGAGACAGGCCGACCGCGCAAGCTATCTGCAACGGGTTACGTGGAATGGGTGCTGGGAGATCTGAAGCCGAAATCGGTGATGCACGTCGTCACCGAGCTAGACCCCAAGAGCGGCGCATTGTTCGCGCGAAATTCCTATAATACGGAGTTCGCCGGGCGGATGGCCTTCTTCGACGTGGACGAGACGACTCGGACCGTCAGTGGCGACAGGACTGAGTTTATCGGGCGCAACGGCACGCTTCGCAATCCGGCCGCGATGACTCGAACGCGGCTATCCGGCAAAGTGGGGGCCGGCCTCGACCCCTGCGGTGCGATCCACGTCCCCTTCGAGCTGGCCGGCGGGCAAGAGCGTGAGATCATCTTCAGGCTCGGCGTCGGACGAAACGTCGATGAGGCCAGGCAGTTAGTCCATCGCTTCCGGGGATCGACTGCCGCACGGGGAGCGCTCGAGGCGGTATGGCAATATTGGAAACACACGCTCGGCGCCGTACATGTGGAAACGCCGGACCAGTCACTCAACGTATTGACGAACGGTTGGCTCCTGTACCAAACGATTGCCTGCCGCCTGTGGGCGCGGAGCGGATACTATCAATCGGGGGGTGCCTTCGGATTCCGCGATCAACTTCAAGATTCGATGGCGCTCATCCACACCAAGCCGCATCTTCTACGCGAGCAGCTTCTAATGTCTGCAGCCCGCCAGTTTCAGGAAGGCGATGTCCAGCACTGGTGGCATCCCCCTTCAGGACGAGGCGTCCGTACGCGTTGTTCGGATGATTATCTCTGGCTGCCCCTGGCAACATGCCGTTACGTGTTAAGCACAGGGGACAGCGGGGTATTGGATGAACCCATCCGTTTCCTCGACGGCCGACCGCTCAACCAGGAGGAAGAGTCCTATTACGATCTGCCGAGACGGTCTGAACAGACGGCCAGTTTGTACGAACACTGCGTGCGAGCCATTTTGAAAGGCCTCCCCCGCGGACCACACGGCCTCCCGCTCATCGGCTCAGGCGACTGGAACGACGGCATGAACATGGTCGGCAAACAGGGCACAGGCGAGAGCGTCTGGTTGGGATTTTTTCTCTACGACGTGCTCATGCGGTTTACTGAAATAGCACGCCTGCGCGGTGACCTGCCCTTTGCTGAGCGGTGTCAGAAAGAGGCGACTGACCTGCGACAGAATATCAAGCAGTACGGCTGGGATGGAGACTGGTATCTCCGGGCCTACTTTGATGACGGCTCGCCCCTTGGGTCGGCACGTAATTCAGAATGCCAGATCGATTCGATCGCGCAAAGCTGGTCGGTTCTTTCCGGGGCGGGGGATGCCACGCGCTCACGCACGGCCATGGAGGCGGTGGATCGGCGCCTCGTCCGCCGGGACCATGCGCTGATTCAACTCCTGGATCCGCCGTTCGACAAGTCGAATTTGAATCCCGGCTACATCAAAGGATACGTCCCGGGTGTACGAGAAAATGGGGGGCAGTATACGCATGCGGCGATCTGGACAGCGATGGCATTCGCCGCCTTGTGTGACAGCCGACGGGCATGGGAACTGTTGAACATGATCAACCCGGTCAACCATGCGCGATCTCCTGAAGAGACCGCGACCTACAAAGTAGAACCGTATGTGGTCGCAGCCGACGTCTACGCGGTCTCGCCGCACACAGGCCGCGGTGGATGGACGTGGTACACGGGCTCGGCAGGCTGGATGTACCGGCTTATCGTAGAATCACTTCTCGGGTTGAGGCTGGACGTAGACAAGCTACACATTGCTCCGTGCCTCCCAGAAGATTGGAAGGGATTCACGTTGCACTACCGATACCGAGAAACTGTGTACCATATTACCGTCCTGCAAATTCGCGACGGGAACGGCGAGACGAGTGTCACCGTCGATGCCGTCGAGCAACCCGATAAGGTTATTCCTCTTGTGGACGATCGTCAGGAGCACTCGGTTGAGGTGAAAATACAGGCTGCAGACAGCCGTGAGTTCCCCGCTTGTTCCGCCCTCGTTTCTGAGGAAGGGTCATAACCACCAGGCGTGCTCATTCCACACTGTCTCATC
>JBDTPK010000071.1:0-9747 GCA_039932735.1 Nitrospirota bacterium | reverse complement strand
GTCCTGCCGTCTCGCCATCTCACTGCAACTCGTACCGATATTCTTCAACAATCGTATTCGCCAACAACTTCTCGCACATAGCCTTGACCTGGGCCTCAGCCTTGACCGTATCCTTCTCATCGAGATCTACTTCCATATACTTCCCGACTCGCACATGGCCCGCGTTCTTAAACCCCAGAGAATCGAGCGCATGCTCAATCGCCTTCCCCTGCGGATCGAGAATCCCCTGTTTGAGCGTCACATGAATCTTTGCCTTCACTATCCCTCCTTACCAGGATGCTGAAAAAACACGCCAGCTTCGCTCTCGCATCGTTCAGGTCCTCAACGCACCCCAGAGGGTACGCCTCCAGTCCTCACTCGCAGCGGACTTGCTGGGTACGCTCCGCTATTCGCTTGGCTCTTACCCATTACCCTTCACTTTTCACTCTCATGATCAGGCGCTTTGGGCTGTCTATCTATGTATTTCCTGATCCATATAATTCCCGCGGCGGTCCCGATCCCGGCCAAGCTAAGCGCCACCATCGGCCAGCGCCAGCGTGATCCTTCCAGACGATAGGCCAGGACACCCACCGGCGCCGTGGAGACCAAGACGGCCGCCACCAACGCATAATTCATGAACCATCCCCGAAACCCCTTCACAATTCTCCTCTCTTTACTTCTCCAGTGAGGGAAGATGCCAGGCATCACCAAAAGGATGCGGTAATCTGTTCCACGTGCGCGCGTCGAGGGCCTATGACATCATGATGCGTGTTCTTACAGCCCCCCATGGCGACCGGCCTCACACACCTATGGCTTGGTCACGCAGTAGCAGAAGCTTTCCCATTTGGAGAGGGTATGCCGTTTCTCCACAACATCCAAAAGAACACCTCCATTCGCTTTCAGCACTGATTCCACTTCCGAACGCTCGATTCCATACATCTCCATCATAGGTTCCTTGTTCCAGTCCCGTACCGTACGATAGAGCTGTTGCAGTGGCTGTGGGGTGACATTCTTGACGAGTGTACGGACCCTGTGGCCCGGTGAGATGTTTTCTCCATATTTATCCATCGGCACCTGCGCGTCCTCGCCTCCGAGGTATCGACTCGGTAGTTGGAAATAGAGGACTCCTCGCGGAACAAGAACCCGAAGAAACTCAGCCAAGTACCGCCGCACATACTGAGGATGAATATGTTGAAGAACAAGGAACGAGAACACGAGATCGAACGAAGCATCCTTAAACAGGGCAAGATCGTCACGCTCGTTGAGGTAATAGCGGCATCGGCCATCAAACCGATTGTGCTGCTGAGCCAGCTTGATCATGGATGGAGCGATATCGACACCAGCCACTTTATCAAAATTCGGCGCCAGCGCTTGCGTCAGGCGTCCGACACCACAACCAAAATCCAACGCATGCCACCTCGGGATAGCCACCCCTATGTCGGAGAGGTATTCGAAAAATTCAGAGATGTTCTCTTTCCCTGTATGAAAAAACTGTTTGGGCGCCCATTTCCCACCCTTCTTGTTGGGATCGGATAAGATAGCCCATAAGGGATCTTGTTTGCCGAACCGATTCCAGTTTTTTTGGAGCTCATGCAAGTTCATTGCTGCCCTCCTTTATTTTCCGCACACCCGCCTCAATACTTCCCGATACGCCTCTTCAATCTTCCCCAAATCCTTCCGAAACCGATCCTTATCCATCGACTCCTTCGTCGTCTGATCCCAGAAACGGCAAGTATCCGGTGAAATCTCATCGGCCAGCATCAGCAGGCCGTTGTGCGTCCCAAACTCCAACTTGAAATCGACAAGAATCATCTGCCGTTCAAGGAAAAACGGCTGCAACAGACTGTTGACTTTCAACGCAAGCCTCTTGATCTCCGTCATTTGTTCTGCCGTCGCCAACTTCATCAATCGAATATGATCATCCGTAATCAAGGGATCGCCCAGCGCATCGTTCTTGTAATACCACTCCACGATAGCCGGTTCGATCGGATCACCCTCTTTCAATCCCAGCCGCTTCGCCAAACTACCCGCCACAACATTGCGAATCACCACCTCGACCGGCACAATATTTACCTTCTTCGTGAGCAACTCCCGATCGCTGAGGCGCTCGACAAAATGCGTCGGCACACCGGCCTGTTCCAGCAACAAGAAGAGCCGCTCGGACACCTTGTTATTGACGACGCCTTTCTCGACGATGGTCCCGCGCTTCTGCGCATTGAACGCCGTCGCATCGTCCTTGAAATACTGGACGACCTGATCCGGCTTATCGGTCGCAAAGACTTTCTTCGCCTTACCTTCGTAGAGTAGTGCGCCTGTTGCCATTCGTAGCCTTCAAACCCCTTCCATACGTTACTGCGCCAATACCTCGATGAGCTCATCCAACGATCTGACAGTCCCCAACAAAGTCGGATGACCGAACCGCTGATTATACTGGAACTCTTTCACCTTCTCCAACGCCAAAACCAGACTGTGAAAATCCTCCAGCTTGGACGTTTCAAAATACGTGATGAAATCCAGATCAGCGAGTCCGCTGGAGTGATAGAGCTTCCGTGTGACCGTCTTGAGATAGGGCACCGTGGCTTCCGTATGCTCCTGCATCATGGCCGCCCGATGCTCTTGCGGAAGCAACCACCACTCTGCACTCTTTCGGATCGGAATCACGATCACATAGGGCTTCAGACCCGGCTCGCTGGGGGTTTTAAGTTCGGCCTTGAGATTGTCCGGCATGCCCGGTACATAGTTTGGCTTCTTGGTCAACCCGTGCATGACACCCGCCGTCTCGAGATGCTTGCCGAAGAGGCTGCTTTGAAGATCCAGCAGAAACTGTTGAGTCTCGCGCAACTCGGTCGCGTGAATACGAAAGAGCACATCGGCGTGATCGGACAGTCCACGGAGAAGGTAGACGTCGATCGCGAGTTTCTCTCGATACTGCTCGACCACTCCTCTCAAAGTGGTCAAGAGCACAATCCTGGCTGGTGGGTTCTGCTTTCCCCAGTCCGCATCGAGGCGAAAGGCTGCAAAGGTGCCATACACGCCCGGTTCGCTCAGCAGCTTGTCCCGATCGGCTGCCTCGACTGCCGACACGATCGCCAGGACGAGACTCACCAGCAACACAAAACGCACGAGAGTAGAAATAGCTGATCTCATCGTTTCCTCCCCCTCCTTGGTTTCCGCCCTTGCGATCCGAAAACCCGCTGGAAAATCTTATCAAGATGTCGCAAATAATACTTCGGATCAAAACAGGAGGTAATCTCTGCAGCGGTAAGATGTTTCGACACGAAAGGGTCCTGGCCGACTAATGCTTGTAGATCCCCCGCCCCTTTCCAGGAAGCCATGGCGTTGCGCTGAACGGCTTCATACGATTCCTTCCGCTGTGCGCCCTTTTCAATGAGTCGCAGCAGCAGCCGTTGCGAGTACACCAGTCCTCCAGTGAGATCGAGGTTGCGTTTCATCGTGGCAGGGTAGACCATCAAATGCTTGATGACGTCGGTGATTCGCGCCAACATATAATCGACCAGCATCGTGCTATCCGGCATGATGACGCGCTCGACAGACGAATGACTGATGTCGCGCTCATGCCACAGGGCGACATTCTCCATCGCGGCGAGGCTATTGCCACGCACCACGCGCGCCAACCCGCAGAGATTTTCTGAAGCGATCGGGTTCCGCTTGTGCGGCATCGCCGAGGACCCCTTCTGCCCTTCTGAAAAATACTCCTCCGCTTCGAGCACCTCGGTTCGTTGCAGATGGCGAATCTCCGTCGCAAATTTTTCGATACTGGCTGCCAACAGCGCCAAGGCCGAGGCGTAGGCTGCATGGCGATCGCGCTGCACGATCTGATTGGAGACGGGGTCCGGCGTAAGCCCCAGCTTGGCACAGACGTATGCTTCCACTTCAGGCCCTTGATGAGCAAACGTGCCCATCGCACCGGAGAGCTTCCCGACAGCAATTTCCTGCCGCACATGCATCAACCGTTCTCGGTGCCGGCAGGCTTCTTCGTACCAGATGGCCAACTTGAAGCCGAACGAGATTGGTTCACCATGAATACCGTGCGACCGACCGACCATCACCGTATGCTTATACTTGAACGCCTGCCGCTTCAAGACAGCAATCAGCTCTTCAAGATCGTCGAGGATAAGGTCGAGCGCTTCGGTCATCTGCACGGCCAAGGACGTATCGACAATATCCGACGAGGTCAGCCCCATGTGGAGAAACCGATGCTCCGGCCCGACCGATTCCACCAGCGATTCGAGAAAGGCGATCACATCGTGTTTTGTCACCTTCTCGATTCTGGCGATGCGCTTTACATCGATCGTGGCTTTCTTCCCGATACGAGTTGCGGTGCCGCGCGGAACTTGTCCTGCTCGTTCGAACGCCGCGCAGGCTGCCAGCTCGACGGCGAGCCAGATTTCGTACTTACGCTTTAACTCCCAGATGGCTTTCATCTTAGGACGGGTGTAGCGGTCAATCATCTCTTCTCCGTTAGGCGTAATGGGTTAGGCGAAAGGATATGAAGGTGCGGCAGCCTCTTCATCCGTATCATTGCGCCTCACGTTTCACGCCTGACGCCTCACGTCGTTTGTCGGCCAGAGTCAATTCCTTGTTCAGGACCTGATCCAGAATACCGTTGACGAACTTCGACGCCTCGTCGTCGCCGAAACTTTTTGCCAATTCGATGGATTCGTTCACCGTCACCTTGGCCGGCACGTCATCCATCCACAGCAATTCATAGACGCCGGCTCTCAGGATATTGCGATCTACGATCGGCATGCGGTTGATTTTCCAATTGGTGGCGTATGTCCCGATGAGGGCATCCAGCTCTTTCTTCTTCTCCAACACCCCCGCCACGAGCCGTTCGGCAAAGGCCTTCACCTCATCCGTGGCCTCGTTCTCCTTCCAGAACACATCGAGCCACAGACCCGGCCTGCCGTGAACGTCGTATTGAAACAGAATCTGGAGCGCACGCTCCCGTGCGTGATGGCGTGATCCCATGCTAGCCCGCATGACTCATGACGGTTCGTCGCAAAATCGCTGAGCCGCGTCGTGAGACCGACGCGCGGAGCCCGAAGGACCCGATGCATACTCGTGCAGTACGTGGAGAGTCCGAGGGGCGAACCCGCCGGTCGAAGGCTCGTCGTAGAAGTGGATCGGCGATTCTCGTAGCAGTGTTCATGCGTAATGCGGGCTACGCGTTGCGCATTCGCGGCGCAGACTTCTTGGACTTCAGGGTTTTCTGAGCTTCAGCGTCCAAGGGAATTTCCTCGCCCTTCCGTAAGAAACGCATAACCGTCACCATTTCGATTGCGGATTTGGCCGCTTCCCCGCCGCGGTTGAACTTGGCCGGATCAGACCGCTCAATCGCCTGCGCGACCGTGTGCGTCGTCAGGACACCGAAAATGATCGGTACATCGGCATCCAGCGATGCCTGCCCGATTCCGCGACTGGCCTCCGCACTGATGTAATCGAAATGTGGCGTGTCGCCACGAATGACCGCCCCGAGACAAATCACTGCGTCGAACCGCTTCGTGCGTGCCATCGTTCGAGCCATCAAGGGAATCTCGAACGCCCCAGGCACCCGTACTGCTTCGATATCATCAGCCTTGACTCCGTGTTTGGTCAACCCGTCAACACAGGCACTCAGCAACTTGCTCGTGACAAACGTATTGAACCTCGCGACGACAATCCCAAACCGCAATCCTGTCGCATCATGAGAGCCTTTATGGAGTTTCATGTAACAACAGTCACTTCCGTTCAACCATTACATTCTCATCAGGCTGCTCAACATGGTCATCCAGCGAAACTGGAGGGAAAAAACGACCGGAGGCGTACCCGTTCTCACCCGCCATCCCCAATCTGACAAGACAGCTTTCTCCCCGTAAGGGGTACGTTGAGGATCGTTTCGAATTGAGAACGAAGCTGAGGGCCATTTTCAGCAGCCGTTATACCTTTTTAAGAATATGCCCCATCTTATTCTTTTTCGTTCGCAAGTACTTCAGGTTCGCCGCACGCGGCTGAATTTCGATCGATACACGTTCGACGACTTGCAATCCATAGCCCTCGATGCCGACGATCTTGCGTGGATTGTTCGTGATGAGCCTGATCTGGTGTAGGCCGAGATTCACAAGGATCTGCGCCCCCACGCCATAATCACGCAGGTCCGCCTTAAATCCCAACTGCAAATTCGCCTCGACCGTATCACTGCCCTGATCTTGCAACCCATAGGCCCTGATCTTGTTGAGTAAGCCGATGCCGCGCCCTTCTTGATTGAGGTAGAGCAGCACCCCGCGCCCTTCCTTCTGAATCACTTCCATCGCCTTATGGAGCTGGTCTCGACAGTCGCACCGCAACGATCCCAGTGCGTCGGCGGTCAAACAGCCTGAGTGCACACGCACCAGAGTGGGATCGCCGCCCTCCACGCGCCCTTTGACCAACGCAATATGCGTCACACCGTCTAATTCGTTTTCGAACGCCACCGCCTCGAAATCGCCAAACATGGTCGGCAGCCGCGCACTGGCCATCCGCCGCACAAAGGGCTCACGCTGCATGCGGTATTCGATGAGTGCTTTGATCGTGACCATCGTCAGCTTGTGCGCCTTGGCGAACTTCGCCAATTCCGGCACGCGCGCCATGGTGCCGTCCTCGTTCATGATTTCGCAAATCACCCCGGCGGGCGTGAGCCCGGCCAGCCGCGCCAGATCAACGGAGCCTTCTGTCTGCCCTGCCCGTTTCAACACGCCGCCTTGCTGCGCCTTCAATGGGAAAATATGGCCGGGGCGCGCTAGGTCGCTGGGTTTGGACTTCGGATCGATCGCCACATGAATCGTCATGGCTCGATCCGCAGCAGAAATTCCCGTAGAAATGTCGTTCCGCGCATCAATGGACACGGTGAACGCCGTGCCGAACGTGGCGGTATTCTCAATCGCCTGTTGCGGGAGATGGAGTTCTTCCACTCGCTGGGGCGTCAGTGTGAGACAGATCAACCCACGGGCATGCTTGGCCATGAAGTTCACAGCCTGGGGCTTCACGTGTTGCGCGGCCATGACGAGATCACCTTCATTTTCCCGGTCTTCATCGTCGACCAGGATAATGAACTTGCCTATTCTAATATCACGGATCGCGTCTTCGATATTATTGAACGGCGTCGTCATGGTTTTACAGCCGAATGGTTCACGTCGACAGTGTGACAGCCAACCAATTTATCATTGAACATCGAACATTTAACATTGTTTTTTTGTGCCACCTTTTTTCGAGGCCCCATTCAAGAGGAGGGCCCTGCCACAGAGGCCGCCCGAGTCCGCAATGCGACGATCACCGTTCCCCAGGCACAGACACCACATCCTGCAAAGAGCCAGAGACCCTGATCATAGCTCCCGGTAAATCCCTTCATGGTTGCCGTGACGATGGGCAGGACGAATCCCCCGAAACCACCGGCGGCTCCAACCACACCAGATGCGAGACCGATGTCTTTCGGGAACCATTCGGCAACCAATTGGAAGACGACACCGTTCCCGAATCCCATCGCACCAGTCGCGACCACCATCATGGCCACGGCCAGAGGGAGCGAGGGACTCGTCACAGCTACAATCGAACCGACGATGACCGGCAACACATAATAGAGGATACGAAGACCGCCCTGCCGATCCGCAACGTAGCCCCCCACAGGACGAATGAGGCTGCCGAAAAGTCCGCATAACGCGGCGATGGTCCCAGCCATGACCGCATCTAAATGATAGAGATCGTGCAATAGCAGCGGTAGGAGGCTGCACAATCCGATAAAGCCACCGAACGTGACCGCGTACAAAAAACAGAGCCAATAGGCAGACCGGTGGCGGATGAGTTCCGCCGCATTGTGCCACCACTCGACGCGATGGGGCTCCAGACTCGGCTGCTCACGCGGCACAAGCAGCATGAAGAGGACCAGCGTCATGCCGACAATGCCGGCCATCAATGCACAGACACGATGCCAATCCATCACGGCAGCCCAGCGCGGCGCGAGAAACAGGATGAGCACGGTACCCACGTTCGCGGATGCAGCCAGACCCAACACGAACCCGCGCACAGCCGGCGGATAGGCTCGTCCGGCAATCGGCAACGAGACGGAGAAACTCGCGCCGGCGACGCCAAGGAACAACGCAAAGACCAACGCGTCATGGTAGTCAGACACGCCCAGCCATCCCCACAACAAGGCAGCGAATTCCGCAAGGAGAATCACCAGTGCGGTAGGTCGGTCGCCTATCCAATCGGCGCTCCACCCCGCGAGCATTCTGAGCCCTGCCCCACTGAGCAGCGGCAGTGCCAGCAACCACGCGACTTGCTGATCGCTCAGCTGCAGATCGCGTGCGATGGAAATACTCATGGCGCCGATCAGCAGCCAAACCATGAAGCTGACAGTTAAATGCAACCACGCTCCGGCCAAGGACGGCCAATGCCCGCTCCGCAGTATGCCCAGAATCGCCATGCCGCCCTTTCCGGTCTTGTGTGTGGCTTGTCTATCTCCCCCTATGCAGGTCCTCCCATCATAGGGACGCCGTTTCGTTGGCGCAAGGGAACAAGAATACAAGCCGAGGTTGAGGGCACGCATGAGAGAAAATTTACTCTCATCATATGAACGGTAGTCTCAGCCAGCTTCCTTCCCCTAACACGATTTTTTCAACACCCAACCCAGAGGCTCTTTATGATATTCTCAGCGGTCATGAGTCCGCACAACAAGGATCTCAACGAAGATCCGATCGAACCAGAGGTCTTGGACCCGTCCGAGGAGGAGATCGCCGCGATCAGTCCACCTCAGGAAGTGCCTCGCCTTGCAGCCTTGGAACCTCCTCGCACCACAGAATCCACCGCCGTGGTGCCGGTCACGGCGCTCCAACAATATTTGGCCGAGGTCCGTCTCCATCCCTATCTCTCCAAAGAGGAAGAGCTTCACCTGTTCCATGAATATAAAATTCAGGGCAGCCGCGATGCCGCCGTGAAGCTCATCATGGCAAACCTGCGCGTATCCATCTCGATTGCTGCAGAATATCTCCACACCGGCGCCGACCACATGGACCTCATTCAAGAAGGGAATGTCGGGCTGATGCATGCCATCAAAAAGTTCGACCCCTCGAAAAATGTGCGCTTTTACGCCTATGCCGCCTGGTGGTCGCGGGCCTATATCCTTCGCTATTTGCTGAACAACTATCGACTGGTCAAGATTGGGACAACCCAGGATCAACGGAAGCTGTTCTACAACCTCAAAAAAGAAAAGGCCAAGCTTGAACGAGAGGGATTCGCTCCGGACACGAAGTTGCTCGCCGACCGCTTGAACGTGCGGGAACGAGATGTCATCGAGATGGGGCAGCGGCTGGGTAACTGGGAGCTCTCGTTGGACCAACCGCTCGGCGAGGACCAGGAAGGCAGCCTGCTTGATGTGCTCCCCTCTCAGCAAGTTCCAGCCGACGAGCAGCTCGCACACACCCAATTAAAAACCCTTTTCCGTGCCAAGCTCGCCGAATTCGTCAAGTCACTCAACGAGCGAGACGAGGACATCCTCCGGAACCGGATTCTTTCAGAAACTCCTTTGACCCTGGACGACCTCGGTGCTAAATATTCCATTACAAAAGAGCGAACCAGGCAACTGGAAGCCCGCATCATCAAACGCTTACGCGACTACGTGAAGAAAGACATTAAGGATTTTGAGCACTTGAGGGTCTGATACCGCTTTCTCTCATCTTTCACTCATTCAGTGAATTAAATCCTGGAATATCAAATTCTCAATAGGTTATGATCCCA
>JBDTPK010000070.1:0-9783 GCA_039932735.1 Nitrospirota bacterium | reverse complement strand
GTCGTTTGATGATTTCAGACAAATGCGTGGCAATGGCCGAACTGGCATCCACGACGGTGTAGCCAGCCAGTTGCGCTTTCTCGCGCGTGGCCTCCGGCACCCACAAGGCAGGCAATCCGAACGCCGGTTCCTTTGTGGCCACACCTTGAATGATGCCTCGTTGAGCGGTGCCAGGATCGATGGCCAGCACGTGCGACGGCAACACCTCGGCTTTCGTCAGCTCCACACCTTTGAGCATGACGGCATACTCGTTGGGGCGCAGTTGGAGGTTGTCTCGAATATGAATCGGCGGCAGGAGAAAACCCATCGTATCCGCGAACTGTTTCCTGAGGCCCTTGATCCGATCGAGAAGCGCAGTCCCATGTTTGCCCTCCACTAACCCGATGAGTCCGTATCCTACCTGTACTTCCATCAAATCGAGCGGAGCCAATTGCGGTGTGGTGCTTTCAGCTTGTGGCGCCGTAGAAACGGGTGCCGACTTGGGGGGCGTCTTTGCCTCCTGCGACAATCGATAGGCTAACCAGGCCGCGGCTCCCCCTAATCCGAGAAACGCCAGATGGGGCAGGCCGGGGACGACTCCGAGTGCCAGCAAGATTCCGGAGGCCGTGCCGACGGCTTTGGGCGAGAGCAACATCTGCCGCGTGATCTGAGTTCCGAGATCGGCGTCCGCGGCAGCACGTGTCACGACAATGCCGGCCGCCGTCGAGATAAACAACGCGGGAATCTGCGCAACCAGTCCTTCTCCGACCGTCAAGAGCGTATAGGTTTGCGCAGCCAATCCAGGACTCATACCCTGTTGCAGGATGCCGATCGTGAGTCCGCCGATGATGTTGACAAGGACAATGATGATCGCGGCCACGGCATCGCCGCGAACAAACTTGCTGGCACCGTCCATGGAACCATAGAAATCGGCTTCTTCTGCAATCTCACGCCGTCGTTGCCTCGCTTCCGTCTCATTGATCAGTCCGGCATTCAAATCGGCATCGATGCTCATCTGTTTGCCCGGCATTGCATCCAAGGTGAACCGAGCTGCCACTTCAGCAACCCGACCAGCGCCTTTCGTCACCACGACGAAGTTGATGACGACCAGGATCGAGAATACGACGAGGCCGACCGTGTAGTTCCCTCCCACGACGAAATTGCCGAATGCCCGAATCACCTCGCCCGCTGCAGATGCGCCTTCATTGCCATGCAGCAGAATCAGACGCGTCGATGCTATGTTGAGGGATAAGCGGAATAACGTCACGATGAGGAGGATGGAGGGGAACGCCGAGAATTCGATAGGACGTCGGACTTGCAGCCCCACGAGTAAGATGATCACCGATACCGTAATATTGAAGGCTAGCAGGAGATCCAAGAGAAAATGAGGAAGCGGCAGGATCATCAGCATAATGACGCCCACCACACCCAGCGAAAGGAGAATATCCGGGTGCTTGATGAAAGAGGAGGGAAATAATGTCTTGGTTTCTGACGCCATGATCTCCTTGACCCTTACCGAGTGAACCGTTCAGACGTGAGCCCTCGCGCACGAAACACAAACGCAAGAATTTCCGCTACCGCACGGTAGAGATCGGCGGGGATCTCTTTGCCGATGTCGACGAGTTGGTAGAGCGTCCTGGCCACAAATTTATTCTCGACGACGACAACCCCGTGTTGTCTGGCCACGGCACGAATCCGCTCAGCAAGGTGTCCGGCGCCCTTTGCAACGACGATGGGCGCAGACATACGCGCCGTGTCGTATTTGAGCGCGACGGCAAGGTGCGTGGGATTCGTGATGACCACGTCCGCTTTGGGCACGTCTGCCATCATGCGTTTCCTCATCATCTCCCGCTGAACGCTTCGCACCCGACTCTTGAGCATCGGGTCGCCTTCTGCGTCACGATGTTCTTCTTTCACCTCTTGGACGCTCATCCGCAGGGAACGCTCCCATTCCCACCGTTGATAGAGAAAGTCAGCCCCGGCAACCACGGAGATTGCCCCTACAATCACAGATGAGGTTTTCATCGTCAGCCACCCCATGACCGTCAAGAGCCCCCATAGGTCGTAGTCCACCAACTCCGGAAGACGAGGAAGATCCTGTCCGAGCACGAAGGCGCCAATGCCGCCGATGATCGAAATTTTGAGTAGCGATTTGACCATCTCCGCAACAGACCGGAGGCTCACGATGCGGCCGAACCCCTTGATCGGGTTCAACTTGCCGATGTCACACGGAAGGGAGGACTTCCACAGCAACCCGGTCTGAGCGAGGGTGACCACGGCGCCGACGAGCGCCACCCCGCCCAGAAAAGGTAGCAGGAGCAACACGCTCGTGAACCCTACCTCAATGACCAACGAATGAAGCTGGTCGATCGTCAGGCTGGCATGGACCACATGATCGAATGACCTCGTGAGACCCACACGGGTGATGTCGGTCAGCTGATGCACCCCCGGGCCGGCAAACAGAGCCAGAAGCCCGATGCCGGTGAAGAGGACGGCCGCAGTGGTCACATCGCGGCTCACCGCAATATTGCCATCCTTGCGGGCATCCGCTTTCCGCTTCTCAGTCGCCGGTTCAGTCTTATTGTCTCCGCCTTCAGCCATGTCCAAGTATCCTCAACAACCCGTCAATCGTGTCGTGTAATCCCGTAAATTCCCGTTCAAACAGCGAAACGGTGTAGGGCAACGCCAGACCTAAGACCAGCAGTCCCCCCGCGATAGTCAGGGGAAAGCTTAAAACAAAGACATTGATCTGCACGACGGCTCGCCCCAACAGGGCCAGCAAGAGATTGATGAGGATCGTGGCGACGAGTACCGGCGCCGCCAGCTTCAAGGCAACCAGAAGCATATGCTGAGACAGCTGAATCACTTCCTCTCCGAGAGCAGGAGCGAGCCTGGCGCCGAATGGCGGGATGGCGTCGTAACTCGCCACGATGGCAGCCACCACGATCATGTGCGCGTTCACCGAAAGGAAAACCAGCGAGGCGATGATTCGAAAATACTCGCTGATCAACGATGAATGCTGAGCGGTCATGGGATCCAACAGCTGCACCGCTCCGAATCCGATCTGCATTCCTAGCAGATCGCCGGCCACTTCGAGCGCTGCAAACAACAATCTGACAGCCAGCCCGATCACCAGGCCGATGAGCATTTCACTCGCAAGTCCGGCCGTCATTTCGATCATGTCCTGTGACGACGGCGGGAGTCGAATGAGCGGCGAGAGAACGAGCCCCAGCATTACGACAAGCGCGATTTTGATTTGAACCGGAACCGTCCGTCCGCTTAACATCGGAAATGCCGCAATGATGCCGCCGATACGGGACACCAGGACCAGAAACGACTGGAATTCCGGCAAGAGAAGATGCAGTGATGGCGCTGTGCTCATAGTGATTTCGTGATGCAATCCATCAATGCCGAATCACTGCGCATAGTTTGGGATGCTCAAAAATATCTGCGCCATAAATGACGTGAGCACGCCCAACATCCATGGCAAAAACACAAGAATCACGCCAAACACGGCCACCACTTTCGGCACGAAAGTCAATGTCGCTTCATTTAATTGCGTCATGGCCTGCACAACACTGACGGCAAGCCCCACGACGAGGCTGAGTCCCAGGATAGGCGCAGAGACAAGCAATGTGGTTTCGATGGCTTGGCGTGCAATTTCCGCCACCATCTCAGGTGTCATGAGTACCTCCTGATGCGTACTGGATGAAGGGTGATGAGGTACGATAGCGAAGTGACCAAGAGGGTTCTGATGAAATTCTGTTGTAGCCACTTCACTGATCACCTCTTACGCGTTATTGAAAACTCTTTACCAGTGACCCGACAACCAAGTTCCACCCATCGGCCAGCACAAAGAGAATAAGTTTGAACGGGAGGGAAATCACGGCAGGAGGCAACAGCATCATGCCCATGGACATCAACACGCTGGCCACCACCATGTCGACGATCAGAAACGGAATATAGATGAGAAACCCGATCTGAAAGGCCACCCTCAGTTCACTCAAAATATAGGCTGGAATCAGCACATGGATGGGAACCTGATCGACCGATTCAGGCTTCGGAAGCTTACTCAGATCAATAAAAAGCTCGAGATCTTTGTCGCGTACCTGTTTCAGCATAAATGTACGAATCGGCTGAATTCCCTTTGTCCAGGCTTCCTCGTAAGAGATCTTTTCCGCCAGCAGGGGCTGCAGGGCCTGGCTATAAACGGCCTCACCCACCGGAGCCATCACAAAAACGGTAATGAACAAGGCCAGGCTGATGATAATCTGATTGGGCGGTACCGACTGCGTCCCTAATGCCTGACGGAGAAATGAGAGGACGATCACAATTCTCGTGAAAGACGTGACCATGATGAAAAATGCGGGCGCCAGGGTAAGTACCGTCAGCAGCGCGAGAATTTGGAAGACGACGGCGGTCTGTTTGGGACCTGTCTGTCCAAGATCGATCGTGACAGATGGATTGGTCCCGCCGATGGCATCCTGAGCCAGGCCGAGAAACAGGCAGACTAGCGTCACAAGTAGGAAGCACGCGTGATAGCCTTGTGGCCATCGCACCGGAGAGGTCTGCGGCGGACAGACGCAGGCGTCAGTCGACATGGCCACCTCTGGTCTCTCCCATTCCATCGCGGACTGGGGCCTGGGCCTCAGTGCGAACTGACGGTCTACCGAGCACGACAGACGGACCGGACGTCGGCGCGGACAGAAACTGCTGGACCCGTTCCCGATCCGTGATGTGGCCGAGCGACACCAGATCCGTCGGGGTCATGCCGACAATGATGAACTCCCCTGCGACCGAAACCAGAGATATCGTCTTGCGAGGACCGATGTATCCGCTGCCGAGCACCTGGACGATTTGCGCGGACACAGGACCACACAACCGTGTGCCGGCAAATCGACGAACCAAGTAGAGGAGGCCGCCCATGAGCGCAAGCACAAGGGCCAGAGCCGACCCCATTCGTATGAAACTCTCCCAAAAGTCAACCATGTTGTTTCCGTTTCTCTATGCCTAGCAGGATGCCAAAACAGTCCGCCAGCGGGCTTGTTCATTGGCTTGACTTTTTTGGTTGAACGAAACAAAACAGTTCAACCAGATGGACAAGCCAGGCTCCTATGCCAATTGCTGAACGCGTTCGGCCGCACTGATCACGTCGGTAAGACGTATGCCGAATTTCTCGTTCACCACGACCACTTCGCCACGCGCCACCAGCTTGTTGTTGACAAGCACTTCCATCGGTTCTCCCGCGAGCTTTTCTAGCTCGATTACCGATCCTTGGCCAAGCTGCAGTAACTCTCGAATCACCATCCTGGTTGACCCGACCTGCACGGTCACCTGCATCGGAATGTCGAGGATAAAGTCTATATTCTTGGGCGCAGGGGCCGCTCCTTTTCCCTCAATCGATGGAAATGATGCAGGGGTCGCGGGCACGGTGGTGGGAGCCTTTGCTCCGGAACTCGCTACTTCATTGTCAGCCATGGACGGTTCCCCTCAGACATGTGCATCGCTACGCAATGACCTTTTCAATGCGGCAAGCGTGGTTCCCCTTCGAGACGCCTGGGCTCCCCTGAAACTTCAAGTATCCTTCAACAAAACAATCGAGTGGATCACCAGGCCGTTGGTCCAACAGGATGAGATCGCCTGGAGCGAAGTCCAACACGTCTCGCACCTTGACCGAAGCGGTTCCGAGCCGAACCGTCATGGCAAGCGGGCACTCTTGTAGCTTTTCCTGAAATCTGCTTGCCCAGCTTCCGTCTTGCTCGACTTGATCCGAGACGATTCCAGAATAGAGTTTCTCTTTAATGGGCTCGAGCATCGAATAGGGATACACAAGAAAGAAGTCGCTGGTCGTCTCTCCAAATTGAACTTGGAGGGTAGTCACGAAGACGATTTCCGACGCGGAGACCACCATGGAAAACTGAGGATTGACTTCAGAGCGGACCAGCGAGATCTTTACAGCGAGAGCGGCGCGCCACGCTTTCTCCATATCCTCAAACGCCAGCTTCACGAGCTTCTTGATGATCCGTAATTGAATAGGCGTGAAATCCCGGCCTTCAGGCTTGACATGCGTTTGCGCTTTCCCTCCGTAAAAATAGTCCACAATGAGGTAGACCAAGAACGCATTGATGACAAACAGACCATTCCCCCGCAGCGGGTCCATTCGAAACACGTTCAGCGATGAAGGAATTGGAACGGTCTTCATGAACGCGCCAAACTTCATGATTTGCGTTCCGACAATATTGAACTCCACCTTCGTATTCAGCAGATCGCTCCAGGACAAGGCCTGGTGTCGCGTAAAGCGATCGGTAATCAACTCGAGCGTCGGCATGCGCCCGCGAACGATACGTTCCTGATTGAAGAGATCGTACTCCTTGAGCCCGTCGGCTGGTCCCTCGTCCCCTGCTTGGGTGTCAACCTCCCCGGAGACGACTCCCTTCATCAGCGCATCGATTTCTTCTTGTGAGAGTATTTTTTCCATTGTGGTGGGGGGTCTAGGCTATTGCACGACGAAGTCCGTGAAGTAGGCTGCTCGCACACCAGGCTTAGGAAGAAGACTGTTGACGCGTTGAGTGATCTCATCGCGCAACTGAAACTTGCCCTGAGCAGTCCGGATCGATGCAGCATCCTTACTGGTCAGGAGAACAAGTATCGTGTCACGCAACTGCGGGACACGACTGGCGAGTTCAGCTGAGACATCTTGACTTTCGAGTTCCAATTTCACGGTCAGTTTCAGGTATCGCACCTCCGGCGTATCCGCTAAATTTACAATGAAGGGGTCAATGTCGTAGATCGCGCCCGGGCCAGTGACTTTCGGTGCCCCGTGTTTGGCCTCTGATTCACCCTGCCCGGCGGCTTTCGCGACGGTCGACTCTGTTTTCTGATCGTCTCCACCATGTCCTCCAGCCAAGAGCTTAAAGAGCGCAAACGCCCCTCCAAGACCAAGCACGAGTGTCCCCGCGACAATGATGATGACCATTTTCATTGGAATCCCTGCCGCAACCGGCAACGGCGGCACGCTCTCTGTCTCTGCCATAGACACCCTCCTCTAAATCGAACGACTGCGATGAAGGGGAAGTTTGCAATGGCTATGCCATCGGTATAGAGCGTGGCGCAGGCGACGCATCAACGGCAACAAGGCCTCTGGCGTGTGAATACGATGTGCGATAGTCCGAGAGGCGAGGCTCACCCGTGCCAGCGGCTTGACAATGTCAAAAATATGACGCCTGGCCCGCATGATTCATGACGATTCGTCACGAAATCGAGATCTTTGAGGCGCGACTTTAAACATGTTGAATCGTCGTGATCGGAAGAGGTCTCAAAGTGGGGTATATACCATTCGACAGAACAACAGAATCTGGAATTGCTGCAGGAAGCGCGCTTCACGCGCAAGAGCAGCGTTTCCGCGCTTGTAGCAAACGCTTCATGAATCATACGGACTAGGGCGGCGGTGATTGAATAGATTGGCGTTGTGGGCTAAGGAAAGAAATGGCGATCGGAGCGCCGTCTTACGACGCTCCGATCCTCCCGGCATCAGGTAACTAACGCTTGAGATTCACCAAGTCTTGTAGCATCTCATCGCTCGTGGTAATGGCTCGTGAGTTCGCTTGAAACGCTCGCTGCGTGATGATCATGTCGACGAATTCTTTGCCAAGGTCTACGTTAGACTGCTCGACGGTTTGGGAAATGAGTCGTCCTAACCCATTGTTCGTCGGAGCCCCGGCCAGTGAGGCTCCGGAGTCTAGCGTTTCGGCGAACACGTTCTCACCGGAACGTATCAATCCATCAGGATTTGTGAATCGGCTCAACACGACCTGGGCAAGCGTTCTGGTTTGATTATTGGTAAACTTCGCCACAACTCGTCCTTCCGAATCGATCGACAAACTCTCATACGATCCGGCAGTAGACCCGTTTTGAAGTTGTTTGGTCACTTCCGAGGCGGCACCAAACTGTGTGACGGTTGAGAAATTCATGGCCACAGTCAGTGGAGTGGCTGCTCCACTGGTGATCGGCAATGAGAAGGTCTGCGCGCCGCCTCCTGTCAGTACGCCGCTCGAATTGAATACTAAATTGGTTTGCGCCGTTGCGGCACCGCCATCAATTTGGGAATAGAGGTTCCAGGTATTGGCCGCTGCGGCTTTCACATAAAATAAGCGAAGCTGGTGCTCCGCTCCAAGCGTGTCGTACACGGTGAGGGGGTTTTCGAAGTTGTACGTCGTGGCATCCGTCACGCTGAATGCGGTCGCCGGAACGGTGGCGGCTGCATTGAGATTGGCCTCCACGGTGGCGGTGCTGGTCACCAGTGGAGCAATCGTGGCAGTGGACAGGGTAATATTTCCGGTTGTTCCCAAAATAACCCCCGTCGGTGAGGCCTGATAGCCCTGCAAAAATCGACCGCTCGGGTCCACAATCTCTCCGACGTTGTTCATTTTAAATTGTCCGGCGCGAGAATAGGATAACGTGCCCGTGTTATCGGTCAGTTGGAAAAACCCATTCCCATCGATCGCTAAGTCCAAGGGATTCCCCGTATTAGAAAGGGAGCCCTGGGTAAAACTCGTCTGCACGTCGTTCAGAAACACCCCCAATCCAACCTGGCCTGGGCTCGCCCCATTTCCAATCGAAGACGAGACCAGATCGGCGAATAACGCGTGGCTCGATTTGAATCCCACCGTCCCGATATTCGCAATATTGTTCCCGATCACGGACATGGCATTTCCGTATGTATTGAGTCCACTGACAGCCGTAAACATTGAGGTCAAAATTCCCATGATCCTTCTCCTTTGGTCATTGTAATGGCCTACCCACCGACTCGTGAATGTCGTTTCTCTGATCGATGCAGATGGTGTCTACCCCTACGCCCCTTCCACAATCGGCTTCTCACTCGCCGCGAGGCTTGATTCCTGAAGTTCAACGCTCCGCTTCATCAACGTCACGAGTTCGGTCATTTGATTTAGCTGACTAAACTGCGCCGTCTGCGCAATGAAATCCTGGTTTTCGAGAGGTTTGAGCGGGTCTTGATACTTGAGCTGTGTGACGAGGAGTTTCAAAAATTCGTCCTGGCCGAGTTCCTTTGGTCCGGTCACTGTCGTAAGGGGCGTGGTTGTCGAATTGGTCACTGCAGTAATGTCACTCATACTCTGTCCTTTCGTTAAGAGAGATATCTGTGAACGTGTTCATGGCTATGCGAACAGACTCAACACACGTGAATTCCGATGAGCCGCTCGCTCTCGATCTTGGGCTTCCTGATGGTGGTCCTGTGATGCCGGCTGCTGATCAGGGGCTTCGCCATTTCGCCGCGGCTGCCGATCAGGAAGAGCCTCTTGTTGGCCCCGCTGATCGACGTTGACCTGAAACTGACCAAGTTCCAGCCCGGACTTGGTCAGACTCTGTTGGAGCTGATCCTGCCGTATGAACAGGAGTGCGCCAAGATCGTTTCGATCGGTGACGAACTGTGTATGCACAGTCTGGTCCGTCATGGAAATCCTCACGCTGAGTGGACCTGAGTCATGAGACGGCAGCTCCATATGGACCACCTGAGCCTTTCCGTATGCCGACGTCATGGTCGCCGAATGATCTTCCCCAAGAAGGGTCTGCGCCATCTTGAGATGATCCGCTTCCGGCGTCACAACGGATGAACCGACTCCCTGTGTGGGCGACTGTGTCTGCCCTGCCGACGTGAACTGGCCGTTGAAGAAAAGGGACTGGTTGTCTCGTGTCATAGAGTCTGGAGTCCCACTGTCTCCTGACTGAAAGAAGGTCCCTTCTCCCTCTCCCTGTGCATCAGACCCGAATAGGTCTTGTTCCCCT
>JBDTPK010000069.1:0-9833 GCA_039932735.1 Nitrospirota bacterium | reverse complement strand
TGGAGATCCAATCGAAATCGGGGCATAGCCGAATCTTAGACGATTCGAGCCGCGTAGTCCTATTTCGAAGATATTGCTTCCTCTTTCCCCGGATCCAGCACGCACCGATTTATCTTCTGTCGATGGCGGAGCAAAACTCGGACTTGAGCCTCGGGCAGAGTCAGGCGAACGTATTTTTACAGAGCTGTTTGTTGAATTTCCCGGTCTTATCGGCGATGACGCCGGAAACAGAACGCAAGCTGTAGCCAAGGAATTCACCTACGCCGGCGATAATGCTGATTGCCGCAGCACTGGCTCCGAGCGATCCGAGAAAAGGGCCGTTGATTCCAGCGCCGCCTTCATAGGTTGTATCTGCAAAAAGGTTGACGATGCCCATCGTCAATACGAACCTGAAGGCCGCTTCCGAAGGGGAGCCGAAGAAGGAGGTATGTCTTTTCAAAGAATCTTCGCCTTGCAGCGGGTCGCTGCTCGAGAGAAACGTCAGATCTTCGGCGTAAACTGGGCTAGATCGTAGATCCCGAGTTGCTTCTCTAAACCCGTCACCTTGTCTCGATACAATTCAAACCCGTCTGCTCCGAATTGCTTATGTTCGTTCGCTTCGAACTGCTCGCCGAGGGCGTCGAACTCATGTGCCGATACGATCTTTCGAAGCTCTGGAAAAAGTACTGTATCTTCGCGAGCCTCGTGTGGCCGGTACATCCGGACGAACTGTCGGAGGGTCTGGGCAAGACTAGCACGGTCGTTGGCGCCTCGATCTTTCGCGAGACTCATCACTTGGTCGGTGAGCTTCCGGCCTGCCTGATGCTGAGTTTTGAGAACCGCTACCAGATCGGCGAGGACGCGAGCTTTTTCGAACCTGGGAAACAAGAACTGTTCCTCTTGTCGTTCGTGATAGTCCTCAACGAAGCTGCGAATAATCGATGCGGCTCCGGTAACTAGTTCAGGCTTGTAGTCTTGTTTCTGATCGATCTGGTAGATGAAGTGATCATACACAAGGAGCACACGATTGAGAACGCCGTGCTCACGCATGAGGTCCTCTGTCGGGCCAACATCTTCCGGCTTTTCGCCGATCTTTCCCTCGGTTTTCCCCTTTTTGTCCTGTGCGCCGGCAATCCCGGCAGCAGTAGCGCCTATAATGAGGCCCGCGCCAGTTTTGCCGACAGCATCAATAAAGGTCCTTCGGTTCGAATCTGTTCTGTTCATTAGGTCTCCTCTTCAGCTAGAGATGCCGCCGATAATGGCCCTCGATATGAGTCCACGTGGGACCAAAACCGGGCTGAGCAATCGTGATTGCCCTCCGTTTCACTTTGCATCTTACGGGCCAACTACAATTACTCTGTTTTCGAAGTGAGGACCCGCTAAATTGGCAACTTCTGGGGCGAGAGGTTTATGGCTTTGGAATCGCTAGTGGCCTCTACCTCAACCTCACGATTCGGTTCCGCGCAAACCGGCAGAACTAAGCGGAAGATGCATCCAGTCGCTGTCGAGTCCAACTCTAGACGCCCCCCGTGCACTTCGGCTCCCCACTTGGCTATCGCCAGACCAAGGCCAGCGCCTCCAGCTTCACGCGATCGGCCCTCATCGATGCGATAAAAACGGTCGAACACTTTGTCGCGGTGTTCCGGCGGAATGCCGGGACCGCAATCCTCTACCTCAAAGCAAGCGGTAAGCGAATCTCTTCGCAAGACACGAGCTGTGATGCGCCCGTTGCAAGGCGAATACTTGATGGCATTGTCCAAAAGGTTTATGACGACTTGAAGCAAAATGACGTCGTCGGCTTTCACGTAGACGGAATCGTCTCCCTCAATCGACAATGTCTGGCCCTTTTCCTCGACGAGTTCGGTGAGAAGAGCGGAGCCTTCACAAATCAGCGGGAGTAGGCCAATCTTCGCTTGCTCTAGTCGGACCTGACCAGAATCTGCGCGTGAGATCGACAGGAGACTTTCGACAAGGCGGCTTAACCGGTTGGCCTCTTCCAGCATGCTCCCGATTGTTTCCCGATAGACCTCGCGATTACCGTCTTTTTGAAGGCCAACCTCACCAACACAGCGAATCGCTGTAAGCGGGGTACGGAGTTCATGGGACGCGTCCGAGGTAAACCGCTTCAGTTGTTCAAAGGAACCTTCTAGACGCGCAAGGGTCTCGTTAAAAGCCTGGGCTAGGGAACCCAGTTCGTCGTGCGGGTTTTCCACGTCGATACGGGCACCCAGTCGTTCCGCATTGATTTCACGGGCCCGGCGCGCCATCCGCTCGACAGGGCTGAGGGCGCGCCTTGCAAGAAAATAACCGCCAAAGCCAGCTACTCCGAGCGCCAAAGGCAAACCGACGACGAGACCTATCACAAGCTGCCAGAAACGCTGCCACATCGGGTCTTCGCTAAATCCCACGCGGATGAGTATCGGATGACCCGCGATGGTATGGCGTCTGCTAATGACCCGGACCCGCATGCCGTCCGTCAATCGAATAGACCTTCGTGAGTAGGAGTTCACTCCTTCTCCGGGTTCCGGCTTTCCTCCAAGTACTCGTCCGGCAAGCCCCTCCTCCTTGTAGAGGAGCGTCCCATCTTCCGCGCGAACCTCCAGGAATCGTTGTTGCGTGTCGGCCGGGAAAGGATGGTAACGATAATCGTTTCGTAGACCAAGCTTGCCGTCGGAGCTAAAGCTGAGGTAGCCCTCGACGGTCTCCAAGTCTTCGATCGCAAGGTGGTCCACCTGAGTCCGTAATTGCAGAAGCACGATAGCGCACGTACTGCCTCCATAGATCAAGAGAACTCCAGCAAGGATTGTGACGTACCAAAGTGTCAGCCGCGTACGGACGTGTTGGAGCCAGACATACCTCATGGCGCCTCCGATTTCAGCACGAATCCGATGCCGCGGACCGTATGCAAGAACTTGGTCGAAGATCCCTCATCGACCTTGCGGCGAAGGCGAACCATCAGCACGTCAATGACGTTGTCCAGCGGAGTGTGCCGCAATTTTTGTTTCCAGACATCGCGAGCGAGCATCTCGCGAGAAACAACCTGACCCTGGTGCCGAAGAAAGTACTCCAGAAGTTCAAACTCCCTAGCGGTCAGATCAATGAGCCGCGTTCCGCGCTTGACCGATCGGCTCACCAGATCCATTTCGAGATCATGCATTCTCAGAGTAATTGTGGATTCCGGCGTTCCCCTTCGGAGAAGGGCTCGTATGCGAGCCAGCAGCTCGGGGAACGCAAAAGGCTTGACAAGGTAATCGTCGGCGCCCGCGTCGAGCCCGACGACCCGATCTTCGATCGAATCGCGAGCCGTAAGGAGCAGGACAGGGATCTTTTGTCCCTGCCTTCGGATGGCATCAAGTACCTCGATCCCATTTCTTCCAGGCAGCATGATGTCCAAGATAACCAGATCAAACCGCTCAGAATTTGCGCGGAAAAAGCCGTCCTCTCCCGTGTGGGCCACTGCGACCGAGTATGAGTTACCTTCCAGTCCTTCCAGGATCGCCTTGGCAACCTTTGGCTCATCCTCTATGACGAGAATTCGGAAGACGCCCTGCTCTTCCGCTGGCATGATAATTAAGCCACGTGCGTCCTGCCGGATCGTTCTGTGAGTGGGTTGCATGCTGGTCTCCGTCACCATTCTGACTCCTAAAGCGAGCTGCCGTGGACTATTTTGCCGCGGGGCGCAGCGGGGTACCCTCCCTCATCTCGTCATTGGCGCGCCGGACGATCATGTCGCCTGCCTTCAGGTCACCCAGAACCTCCATGAGGTCACCGTCGGCGGTGCCTTTGCGGACGTCTACCCACTCTGCCCGCCCGTCTTTGCTGCGAATCACAAAGATCCGCTCGGTAGTTGTAACGACGCTGGTCTTGGGAACGAAAAGAGTAGCGCGAGATCGCCGGACAGGCCACTTCACCGTTGGGTACATTCCCGGGGCCAGCGAACCATCGCGATTCACGACGTCCAACTCGACCGCCATCGTTCGAGTTCCCTTGTCGAGCGCATGGGAGACCCGCGCGAGGATTCCCGAATAGGGCCTCTCAGGATACGCGGGGACTTGAAACGTCACCTTTGCTCCCTCCGCAATTCCAGCCACATATTCCTCCGGGACTGCGACCACAAGTCTCAATTTCGAGATTTGCTGGATCGTGAGAAGCACTGGGTTGGCGCCCGGGCCGACGAGTGCGCCCGGATGGACTAGGCGTTCGGTTACAACTCCATCAAAGGGCGCAGTGATCCGCAGGTACGACTGCAATTCTCTTTCTGTTTTCACCGCGGCTTCCGCTGCGTGTTTGGCTTGTTCGCGTGAACGGACCAAGGCCTGCGCCGCCTCAACTTGCTTCTCCATCTGGATAAGCTCGTTGCCCGCGATCGCGCCGGGTGTTTCAGAAGCCTTTTTCAAGCGCTCATAGGTGCTTTGCGCGGCGGCCACCTGTGCCGCTGCCTGTACACGGTCCGATTCAATCCCTTGTACTTTCGATTCCGCTTCCGCGATCCGAGCGTCCATTTCGGGCGCGCTCAATTCTGCGAGAAGCTGCCCATTCTCGACTCTGCTGCCACGGTCAACCAAGATTCGCTCGACATACCCTGGCACCCTGGCGTGTAAGGAGACGCTGAGAAACGGTAGGAATTCACCCGGCAAGTCCGCCATTCGCGATGTCTGCCTCAAAACTACAGGAACAAGATCGACCGTTTGCGGCCATGCGAGTGGCGCAATCGCCAACGCCCAGATCAGCAGAGCCCAGAGTTTCGGGGATGGCCTAGATTTATTTCGCATCATAATATCGGCTCGTGGGATCCAAGGGATTAAGGGAAGCGGAAGCAGTAGACGCTCGCCGCTGCAGGATTGCGTAAATCGACGGCAGGATCGTGAGCGTGGCGAATGTGGATACGATCAGACCGCCGATGACCGCTCGGCCGAGCGGCGCGGATTGCGACCCGCCCTCGCCCATCCCGATGGCCATCGGCATCATGCCGAAAATCATTGCGGCGGCAGTCATGAGAATGGCTCGCAGGCGGCTGCTAGCTCCTTCGAGGACGGCTTCCAGTAGCGGTCTGCCTTCGTGCCGGAAACGTTCGGCGAACGAGACCAGCAAAATCGAGTTCGCGACCGCGATTCCAATCGCCATGATTGCGCCCATGAACGACTGAATGTTCAAAGTGGTCCCCGTCAGCCTGAGCATGAGCAGGACGCCGCACAGCACGGCAGGAATGGTCAAGATGATGGCCAGCGACAACCGGATTGACTGGAAGTTAGCGGCCAGCAGCAGGAAGATGACCAAAATGGCGAGCAGCAATCCCGTCTGCAACCCGGAGATGGTCAACTCCAACGGAGGAATCTGCCCACGCATTGCCACGCTGACGCCCCGGGGCAGCGCTCCGGCTCGGGCTACGGCAGTATTCAGCTGCTTCGCCGCCGCACCGATCGTCATCCCGTGTACATTGGCGGTAAGGCTGACCACTCGCTGGCCGTTGTATCGTTCGATGAGTCCTGGCATAGTTCCCATCTTCAGGGTTGCAATGTCCGTCAACCGTGTTTCCGTACGACCGTTCTGCATAACCGGAATGTCACCCAATTTATCGATGCCCTGCATGCGGGCCTGCGGCATTTGTACCTGGATTTGGAAGGCATTGCCGGAGTTGGGATCGCGCCAGTAATTTGGTTGCGTAAACCGGGATGACGATGTGGCCGGGACGACCGAGCGGGCAACATCGGCCATGGTCAAACCGAACTGGCCGGCGCGTTCCCGATTGATGGTGATGTCCAGCGTTGGGTAGTTGATTTCCTGTGCGAACTGCAGATCGCGAAGGAATGGAAGAGGCGCAAGCTGAGCCTGAACTTTCTTTGCATAGCCATAGACGTCCTGCAAGTTGCTGCCGAGCACGGCCACCTCGATCGGCGTGGGAGACCCAAAGCTCATCACCTGGCCGACGATATCGCCGGCTTCGAAGGAGACTTGGCAGTCAGGAAGTTGGTCGCGAAGGCTCTTCCGCAAACGCTCGCGCAGTTCTTCCCCTCTGGGTGCCTCCGGTTTCAGCGCGACCTGAATGATCGCTTCCTGCGGTCCGCTGGTGAACAAGTGGATCAGATCGACGGGGTAACTGGAGGGTATGACGCCCACAAAGTCGCTGGTGATCGCGACATTGCCCTCACCTGCTTCGTGCTGAATGACGCTCAACGCTCGAAGGACGATGCGCTCCGTCTCCTCGACTCGCGTTCCTGAAGGTGCGCGGAGCCGAATCCGAAAAACCGGAGAGTTGGAGTCGGGGAATATCTCAGTCCCCATGCGTGGAACCAATACATAAATGAGTCCGATGGATGCGGCGAGGTAGCCAAGCACCAGGGGCCACCGCAATCGCAGCATGAAACCCAAATAACGCGAATAGAGAGAACGCAGCCAGTCGAAGAACCCCGGTTTCTGTTCTCCATGGGAGTCCTTCAAGAGCCACGTGGAAAAAACGGGAACCAGACTGCTGGAAAGCAAGTACGACGCAATCATCGAAAAACCAACCGCCAACGAGAGCGGGACGAAAAGCTGCCGGCTCACACCAACCATGAAGAAGGAGGGAACGAAGACGGCGAGAATACACAGCATCGAGAGCAAACGCGCAATGGCTGTCTGGCGGCAGGCCTCAAGCACGGCGCGCGAGAGAGAGACACCTGGCCGCATCTGTGTGTGAATATTCTCGATGGATACCGTCGCTTCGTCCACCAGAACTCCCACGGCCAGCGCCAAGCCTCCCAACGTCATGATGTTGATGGTTTGGCCAGTGCCCCACAACAAGATCACGGCGGCGAGCAGCGCAAATGGGATGTTCATCACCACGATCAAGGCGCTTCGCCAGTCGCGAAGGAAGATGAGCACCATCAGTCCCGTAAGAAATGCACCAAGAAGTCCTTCGATCACGAGGTTGCGAATCGAGTTGGTCACCGTGGGCGACTGGTCGAATTCGAGGCGTACATCGACATCTTCCGGAACGGCATTCTTGAACTTCGGGATCGACGCCTTTACGGCGTTAATGACGGCCAATGTGGAAGCATCCGAACGTTTGGTAACCGGGATGTAGACAGTTCGTTTTCCATTGACATGGGCGTACGCGCTGACGAGATCCGTGCCGTTCTCGATGGTTCCGATATCGCGCAAATAGACCGTGGTTCCCGACACGGGCCGGATCGGAGTACTCAACAAGTCCGCTAGATTGCCTCCGAGAGCCGCATTGGTCCTTGCAATGCGATTGATCGTCCCCGTCCACATATTGCCGGACGGCATGACCAAGCTCCCCTTGCTGACAGCGGCGATCGCCTCATCAGGAGAGATCTGATACTGGTGGAGTTTATCGGGATCAAGAGTCACAACAATCGTTCTCTGGTTTCCCCCGAACGGCGGTGGAGCGGAGACACCCGGCAGGGTCGCAAACAGCGGACGGACCCGGTTGATCGCGTAGTCCTGCAACTCGCCCTGCGTGTGCGCATCGCTGCTGAAAACGAGTTGCCCGACGGCCACACTTCCCGCGTCAAACCGCGTGACAAAGGGCGGCACGGTTCCAGGGGGCATGAAGGCGCGGGCGCGGTTCACATAACCGATCGTTTCGGCCATCGCCTGGTTCATATCGGTGCCCTCGTAGAACGTAAGCTTCATAAGCGTCGCGCCCTGGATGCTTTTGCTCTCGACGTGATCGATTCCCGTGATGTAAAGGAAGTGATACTCGTAGTAATACGTCAGGTATCCTTCCATTTGAGCGGGGTCCATGCCGCCGTATGGTTGAGCGACATAAATGGCCGGATCGCCTCCTTTGGGAAAGATGTCGACCGGCATTCTCTGGATTGCAAGTAGAGCGCACAGCGCGATCGCAACCAGAGCGACAACGATGGTGATCGGTCTGCTGAGAGCGGCTAATACGAGGCGCATTTTCTTCGGCTCCTGACGGAAACTACTGACTTGCCTCGGCTACGAACGGCTGAATGTCTCCCGCCGCCGTCGCGACTCCCAGCAGCCCGCGCCAAACACTAAGGCGTGAAAGCGCATCATCGATTTCGGATTGGGTGAGTAGCCGCTGGGCTTCGGCAACCGCATCGATATTGCCGAGACCCGCTTGATAGCGAGCGGTCGCCTGTTCGGTGGCCGCGCGTGCGGCTGCTACTTGGAGAGGCGTGTTGGCCGCCACACTCCGGGCGCCGTTCAACATCGCAACCGCTCGATTCCACTGGGCAGCCAAATCCGTCGCAATCTGCCGCGAACGTGCTGTCTCGGCTCGAATCGCCGCAGATTGTCCAGCCTCCCGCGCTCGAATGGCCGGAAGATCAAATACCGGAAAAGTCACTGAAAAACCAAGTGCGGAATTCTGAATCGTGGGAGCGAGCCCGTGGAGCCCGCCTAGGTTATGTCCGTTGATCTCGGCCCCCGTCCCGCGGGCGTAGGTCGAAGCCTGTGCTGAAAAACGTGGGAAATAAGACCGCTCCAGAATCTTGAGCTGTGCTTTCAATTGCTCGACTACGGCGTTCTGTTCCGTTGCGATGGGATTTGAGGACGAATCGAGCGGCAGTACCGTCCTCTCCGGCGGCAACTGAAGCAATTTGGGTGCGGCCACAACGATTTGGTTCGGCGGCAGACCCACGAATTGAGAGACGTTCACGCGCGCGACTTCAACCGCCTGTTGAGCCTGAATCACCAAGGTTCGCGCCGCCGCAAGCTCTGCGCCTGCCCGGGATGCATCAGCACCGGGACGCAATTGAGTATTCACCAGCGCGTTGATGGTCCGCGCAATTACGTCCGCTCGTTCCACGCCAGCTTGGGCCGCTCGAACCGTCTCCTGAGTAGCGACCAGGGTGACGTAAGCGTCGGCAGCCGCCACCGAGACCTCGAACTGGGTCCTTTTTAGGCGCGCCTCGGATTGAGCACGCGCCGCTGCTGCGGCAGTAACGCTCGCCTGTCGCAAACCGAAATCGAAGGGTTCCCAGGTGACCAACACTCCGATGGCGCTCCCCCATGCCGTCCCGAAGGTGTTGGTGCCCAGTACTGGACCAGATATGGAAGGGATGACGCTCTGCGGCAGCAGCAGGCCGAAGACATTGTTTCTGGTAGCGCGATTTACTTGCGCCAACGCATCTACTCTAGGTAAATAAGCCGTCCGCGCGAGTTGAATCCCAGCTGCTGCCGCATTGATCTGTTCCTGCGAAACCTGAATCGACGGATAATTGCGCAACGCAGCTTCGACTGCTTGTCCAATCGTCAAGCCATTTGCAGGAGGCGCCTGCTGGGCCGTTAGAACAAGGGCAGTAGCGAAGATAATCGTCAAGGCTCTGGCCGCGGGAGCGGAACCACTTCTCCACTTCTTCAACACGCTCGCCGTTGTCCTTCCATTATTCGGCTTACGAACTCCCGCGCGTATCGCAAGCCAGGGCCGGCGGGCTGTTCCTTCTGCTCCGGGGTGAATATCACAGCGGAACATTCCCAAGTACAGATCGCCCCGAGCGATCCCGATAGTCTGCCTGCGAGGAAATCATCGGTTAGGAAAGTCGTCGTTGCCCCATATTTCATCGTGCCGCGACAAAGGGCGACGAGCCACTGACGTTATCATGAGTTTTGTCTGAACGACTGTTCAGGATTGCCTGGCGGGAAAGGAGGCGTACCCCCCAGTTCAACCCGTTTTAATCGAAAATTGCCGAAAGCGTGCACCCTGAGATAGTGGAGAGAAGGCGCATTGCTTGCAGGTTACATTGGAAGTGCCTGAGGGTATCGCAAAACGGCTGGAATCCAAGTGGAAGGACTTTGCTCGTGCGCCGCCGCGGCAAAACCGTGCCCCCCCGTTGAGCCGGCTTGTTGCCTTTGAGCGAAAAGCAGATTCCCCAAGTTGTTGA
>JBDTPK010000068.1:0-9879 GCA_039932735.1 Nitrospirota bacterium | reverse complement strand
CGGCTATCTCCTGTTCGGGTCAAGCACCATGCTGGTCTATACGGTTGGACAAGGAATCCATGGGTTTACATTGGAACCTGGCATTGGCGAGTATCTCCTGTCTCACAAGCAGATCCGCATACCTGTTCGTGGCAAGGTCTACAGTGTGAACGAAGGGAATTATCATAAATGGACGGCGGGCACGAAGAAGTATGTGGACGACCTGAAAATCACGGATAAAGCCAGAGGAAAGCCATACAGTGTGCGTTATTCCGGCTGTCTGGTGGCCGACGTGCATCGGATTCTTCTCGGGGGAGGCATCTATCTCTACCCTGGTGAGCTGGACAAGCCGGAGGGCAAACTTCGGCTGTTGTACGAAGCCAATCCTTTGGCGTGGGTCATGGAGGAGGCCGGCGGGAAGGCCAGCACCGGCACCATGCGTATTCTCGATGTAGAGGCCAAGCGACTGCATCAACGAGTGCCGTTGATCATCGGTAGTGCGGACGACGTGCGCGACGCAGAGGAGTTCATTCAAAACAGACGATAGCCGTCAAGCTTTAAAGGTGAAGTGAGAAACGAGAGGGAGCGGCTAGGGTTCTGGCGTTTCACAGTTCACCTCTCACGTTCCATGAATCCACAGGAGGTTGAACATGACTGATCGGGTTCAGGAGATTCTCAGCTGGTACAGCAGCGACAATGCGGGCACACAAACCAATATCGCGCGCTTGCTGCGGTCCGGCAAACTTGCTGGAACAGGGAAATTGGTTATCCTCCCGGTGGATCAAGGATTCGAGCATGGTCCGGCCAGGAGCTTTGCCTCCAATTCAGGGGGTTACAATCCCCTCTATCATTTTCAATTGGCCATTGATGCCGGCTGCAATGCCTACGCGGCTCCGCTTGGATTTCTGGAGGCCGGGGCAAGTCAGTATGCCGGGCAAATCCCGCTCATCCTGAAGCTCAATAGCCACGATACGCTGCACGACGAAAAAGATCCGTTGCCTTCCGTGACGGGCAGCGTAAAGGACGCGCTTCGGCTCGGTTGTTCGGCGGTTGGCTTCACGATCTATCCAGGGTCATCGCATTGTAACGCGATGTATGAACAGCTGCGTGAGATTGCAGAACAGGCCAAGGGCTACGGGTTGGCGGTCGTGGTGTGGTCGTATCCGCGCGGGTCGGTACTTAGTAAGGAGGGAGAGACGGCGATCGATGTGGTGGCCTATGCGGCACAGATTGCGGCCCAGCTCGGCGCCCATGTCATTAAGGTCAAGCTTCCAACGGCGTACCTTGAACAGGCTGCGGCGAAGAAGGTCTATGAATCGGCGAAAATTCCAATCGCCACGTTGGCGGAGCGAGTGAAGCATGTGGTCCAGAGCTCGTTTGATGGGCGTCGGATTGTCATTTTCTCCGGAGGGGCCAAGAGCGAGGACCAACATGTGTTTGAGGAGGGGCGTGCCATTCGTGACGGCGGCGGGTTCGGCTCCATCATAGGGCGGAACTCGTTCCAGCGGCCGAAAGCGGATGCGCTGAAGTTTCTCCATACCATCATGGGAATCTATTCCGGCGAAATTCTGTGATGCGCCGAGAAACAGTGGTAGTGTGTGGATCGCTCAGGTCACAACGGATGAAGAGTAAGGGTCACCTATGAAACTCGCTCGTGCAGGGTTGGTTCCGCTTGCCTTGGTCACAGGAGGGATCATTATCGGGATTGTGGTGGCGTCCAACATGGGTTGGTTGCCGACCGGCACGGCCGGTCCTGAGCGGGTTCCCAGCCAGATTACTAACCCGATTGCGCACCCGGTGGCGACCGCACCACAGGTGCCGATGGCAGGAGGGAATGGGAAAAACTTCGTTGAGATCGCCAAATCGGTGAAACCGGCAGTGGTCAACATTGCAGCGACGCGAAGCGGAAAATCTGGAGAAGGTCCGCACGGCTCGCCGCTCGACGACCCATTTTTTCGTAAATTTTTTGGTGATGAATTCTTTAAGCGTGATGCTCCTCAGCGAGAACCAAAAGAACGGGGACAAGGGTCCGGGGTCATTGTGGAATCCAATGGGTTGATCGTCACGAACAATCATGTGGTGAACAAGGCCGACGAGATTCGTGTCTTTTTGTCGGACAAGCGGGAGTTTAAGGGTAAGCTGATCGGCACCGATGCAAAAACGGATATCGCGATCGTAAAAATCGAAGCGACAGGGCTCCCGACCATTCCCTGGGCCGACTCCGACCAGCTGGAGGTTGGAGAGTATGTGTTGGCTGTGGGGAGTCCATTCGGACTCACCCAGACCGTGACGATGGGAATCGTTAGTGCAGTCGGACGAGCCAGTATGGGCATTGCCGAATACGAGGACTTTATCCAAACCGATGCAGCGATTAACCCAGGCAACTCCGGAGGGGCGTTAGTCAATGTGCGTGGCGAATTGGTCGGGATCAATACGGCGATCTTCAGCCAAAGCGGCGGCAGCATGGGTATCGGGTTTTCGGTACCCAGCAATTTGTCACGGGCCATCATGGACCAGTTGGTCAAGACGGGGAAGGTCGTCCGTGGTTGGCTCGGTGTC
Source organism: Nitrospirota bacterium (assembly GCA_039932735.1). Classification (GTDB taxonomy): domain Bacteria; phylum Nitrospirota; class Nitrospiria; order Nitrospirales; family Nitrospiraceae; genus Palsa-1315. The sequence continues at coordinate 7,341 of JBDTPK010000068.1, read as the reverse complement.
GCGATTCAAGATTTGACTCCCGAGTTGGCCACCCAGTTTGGGATTACCGACACGAAGGGCGTGCTCGTCAGCGATGTCATGGCGGAGAGCCCTGCAAAAAAAGCTGGGGTCGAGCGTGCAGATGTCATTGTCGAGTATGACGGCAAGTCGATGGATTCCCCGACGCATTTGCGGAATGCGGTGGCACAAACTCCAATCGGGAAGAAAGTCGCGGTCAAGCTTCTTCGTGACAAGAAGCCCAAGACGATCGATGTGACGATTGTGGAGCAGCCGAAATCGCTAGGACAGCCTGGCGCAGAGGAGAGCAGGGAATCGGCTGTGCCGACAGGGATTCTCTCGGATCTCGATGTCCGTGAGCTGAATGATGAACTGGCTTCTCGATATGGATTGAAGGCCAGTGAGCGCGGTGTCGTGGTGGTCGGGGTCAAGTCCGGAAGCACGGCAGAAGAAATGGGTGTGCGTGAAGGCGATATTATTCTCGAAGTCAACCGCAAAACAGTGAGCTCGCTCAAGTCCTATGAGCAAGCTGCGTCTGGCTTTACCAAAGATCAAGCCGTCCTCTTGCTGCTCAAACGGAAAGGACAAACGATCTATCTCACGCTCCGGCCTTAACCGGCTGCGAAGAAGTATCTGGTTGGTCTGGTCCGTCTGTTTCGTGTTTGTAGTTGAATGAACCAATCATCAGGTCGACTCAACAGATCGGGCAGGTTAGATGGGGGGGCCTGTCCGGCATGCCAGATGGATGAAATAGGCTGGCGGTCTAACAGACAGTCTTGCCGATGAGCACAATTCGCTCACCCCGCATCGAACCGATTTCTCGTCAGACTCCGTTGGTGGTGGCGCTCGTGCCGGCTGCCGGGCGTGGGCTTCGGATGGGAGGCACTGTCCCCAAACAATTTCTGTCGTTGGGTGGTGAGCCACTTATCATTCAGTCGTTACGGATGTTGCACGCTGCCCCTGTGGTCGACCAGATCGTGCTGGCCGTTCCGCTTGCTGACATCGCATACTGTGAAAACGAGATTGTTCTGCGGCATCGGTTTACCAAAGTGACGAAGGTGGTGGCAGGTGGTGTTGAGCGTCAGGATTCGGTGCGGAACGCGCTCGCTCAGGTCCCCTCAGAGACAGAGATTGTGCTCATCCATGACGCCGTACGGCCATTTGTAACACTTCGGATGATTGCCGCGGTCGTGGCTGCGGCAAGGAAAGAGGGCGCGGCGATTATCGCGCTTCCGATGCGGGATACCGTGAAACAGGTACGGACGGATGGGATGATTGAGCGAACAGTCGACCGTACCTCCTTGTGGCTCGCTCAAACTCCTCAGGCCTTTCGACTGGACTGGATCGAGACCGCCCACAGGAAAGCATATGCGGAAGGGGTTCGGGCCACCGATGACGCATTTCTGGTGGAATGGCTGGGGTATTCGGTCGCGGTGGTTGAGGGAAGCGGTGAGAATATCAAAGTCACTAGGCCAGAAGACATGGTGATCGGCGAGGCGATTCTGGCGTCACGAATGAAGGGACCTGAGGGGGGTGAGAAGAGCGCGAAAATGAGGAAAAGCAAGTCGCGCCAGTCCCGTACGCATCGCTGACGCACGACGGGTGGCGAATGACAAGGAGAGCCTATGACGATGCGAGTGGGTTGCGGCTACGACATCCATCCATTAGGGCCGGGGCGAAAACTGATTCTCGGTGGGATTGAGGTGCCTCACAGCAAAGGTTTATTGGGACATTCCGATTCCGATGCCTTGGTCCATGCCCTCTGCGATGCGTTGCTCGGAGCGATGGGTGAAGGAGATTTAGGCCGGCACTATCCCAGTTCCGATCAGCGGTTCAAGGATATTTCGAGCCTGAAGCTGCTGGAGGACGTCGTTGGAAAGATGCAGGCAAAGGGGTACCGCATTGTGAATGTCGACACGATCATTATCGCGCAAGCCCCTCGGCTCAGTTCGTATTTGGCAGCCATGCAGAAGCAGATGGCTCAGGTGCTGGAGGTTGATCCTGACCTCGTCAACGTCAAGGTCAAGAGTGGAGAGGGAATCGGCATGATCGGGCGGGAGGAAGGGATCGCCGCCAAGGCGGTCTGTTTGATCGAACGGCCTCAGCCAGCGTAAGATATTTCCATCATGGTTCTGAAAGCCATTCAAAAAGATCTCCGCGCCGTCTTCGACCGAGACCCAGCTGCGACCAGTTGGCTCGAAGTCGTGCTGACCTATGCCGGCTTCCATGCGTTGATGGCGTACCGTATGTCACACTGGTTGAAGTCTTACAACGTGCCGTTCGTGCCGCGGGCCATTTCTCAGATAGCTCGTGTGCTGACGGGGATCGAAATCCATCCCTCGGCGAAGATCGGCGCAGGGTTCTTCATCGACCATGGCATGGGGGTTGTGATCGGGGAGACGGCGGAGATCGGCGATTACGTGACTCTCTTCCAGGGCGTCACGCTTGGAGGGACGGGGAAGGAGCGAGGGAAGCGCCACCCCACGCTCGGCAATCACGTCGTCGTCGGGGCCGGAGCGAAGATCCTTGGTGGGATTACGATCGGAGACAATGTGAAGATCGGTGCCAATTCGGTTGTACTCAAAAATGTTGCTGCCAATTCTACTGTCATCGGCGTGCCGGCCCGCGTCATTAAAACCCAAGGCGAGCGGCTCCCCGACGCCACCATGGACCACAGCAACCTTCCGGACCCAGTCAGTGATCGGCTCTTGGCGCTCGAGCAGGAGTTGATCGAACTGCGCAAGAAGCTGGAGAATCAAGACTCCCCCCGCCTGTTCTAGCCCCAAACTCTCTCCCCATCGACACTCGTATTCAATTCGGCATATTGGCGTCGCTACTCCTGCCGATTCTGGATGGCCGACTGGTTCGATTCCCACTTGGTTTACGCGGACTGAGCTGATTCATCCCACTGATTTTAGTTCCTCTACATTCGGTTCATGATTTCTGTTGCCTTCCGGCCTTTGCTCTCCTGAAATCACCCTCTTTAGCCACTTTCACGCTGACCTCGCGGTAAAGATTCTGAGAGCCTTCAGAATCTTTACTCATACCCATAGCCTCATCTTGTGATTCAATCAGTCTATGAAGGCAGGTATGTCCCACATCTGGTCGTCTGATGAAGCGCGACCTGGTGTGTGTGCAGGATGTGGGAATTCGCCCCGCGGCCCGAACGGGCCGCGGGGCAATCATTTTAGCTTGAGAGGCAGGTGCTCATAAACGTCTTGCGTTCGTCGCCTTTGAGGCCCTTTGTGCCTGCCTCTTTATTGCACGACTTCACTTTGTTCTTCTGATCCCCACCCGCCGCGTTCACTGCTTTCGCTGGGTGTGCAGAGAGGCATTCTTTCATGAATGCCTTTCGTTCATCGCCCTTCCCCTTACCCAATCCCTTGGCCGTAGCGTCTGCATTGCACGTCTTCATCTTGCTTGGTTGAGCCGGTCCCGCTATGGCAAACGGCGCGACACAGAGGCTGAGTACAAAGAGGGATCCCACTACAATGCCGGTTGTCTTTGTCATATGGATCTCCTGTGGTGAAAATGAAGGGATAGCCGTATCTGCATAGCATAGCAAACCTTCTCGGTCCTGTCTTTTGAACGATGAGCCGCACGTGTGAAGCATCTGGAAAGTCAACTTGGCGCGGTGCTGGCATGCTGGTTCAGCATGCGGCTCACATTCTTCTATTCGTAGTCTACGCGCATGAGACAGAGTCCATGAGGGGGGGCGGTCTGGCCTGCTGCAGACCGATCTCGAGTCCGCAAGACTTCTGTGAGACTGTCTGAAGTCCGCTTGCCCAGTCCCACTTCGACCACTGTTCCCACGATCGCGCGGACCATGTGCTTCAGGAACCGGTCTGCGTAGGCCTCAATGTGGATCTGGTCGTCGTGGCGGATAACAGTGAGTCGTTGCAGATGGCAGATGGGATTGGTGTTGTCCGTGAGGCTCCCCTCGAAGGAGGAAAAGTCTTGTGATCCTATCAGCGTCGCTGCCGCATGTTGCATGGCCGCATCATTCAGCGGTTTGTAGATGTGCCAAACGAACGCGCGATCAATGGTGAGACGGGCTGGGCGATGGAGGATTCGATAGGTGTAGAGTTTACCTCGTGCATCATGTTGGGCATGAAAGCTGTCGTCCATGAGAGTGGAGGAGCGAACGGCAATGTCTTTTGGTAGCATGGCATTGAGCGCTCTCATCCAGTTGGGCGCGGGCCAATCGAGCTCTGTGTGGAAACTCGCCACTTGTCCGCGCGCATGCACGCCGGAATCCGTGCGTCCTGCACCGATGACAGATACAGTGGCCTGGCTGACTTGGTGGATGGCTCGTTCGATGGCTTCTTGGATCGTAGGGTGATTGGGTTGGCGTTGCCACCCGGAGTAGGAGGTCCCGTCGTACTCCAAGACTAACTTGATCGTAGGCATCGACGTGGGAGATAGAACTGTGCCGAGGTCATCGGGTAGCGGTCTTCGTAGAAGCGAGAAAGGATGTAACGCCTTCCAGCAGTGCTTCTGCCACACGCGTGGTGAAGCGGGTGGTTCGGAGCAGGTCTTCTTCGTCAGCGTTCGAGATGAAGGCGATTTCAGCCAGGATGCTGGGCATGCTGGTGAAGCGGAGCACATAGAAAGGTGCGGTCTTCACCCCATGATCCACTAAGTTATAGTGGCTGTTCAGGCTGGTGACCATGGATTCTTTCGCGGTCCAGGCGAGTTCGAGGGACTCTTCGATCTTCTTTGCGGTCAGGAGATCGGCCACGAGATATTCCCATCCCACGCCGGTGTTGTTGAGTGGGGTGCCATTTTCACGAGCCGCCACTTCGAGCGCCCGTTGATCCTTGGCTTCTCCGAAATGGTAGATTTCAATTCCCTTCACGGAGCGTTGGGGGTGCGAATTCACATGGATCGATACAAAGAGATCCGCTTCCTGCCCATTGGCAAACTTCGCCCGGTCTACCAACTCGATGAACTCGTCCCGTTCACGTGTCATGAGCACACGGATTCCACGTTGTTGTCTCAAGAGATCGCGTAGTTTCAACGCGACCTTCAGGGTGATGTCTTTTTCTTCTGTCCCGCGGCGCCCACGCGCGCCAGGATCTTTCCCGCCGTGACCTGGGTCGATCACGATGGTCGCAAAGGATTTGGTTCGCGGCTGAAGCGGTTGCTGGGGGTTCGAGGGCGGTGCTGAAAAGTCAAGCGAGGGGTCAGTGCGCGGAATCGACCAAGCTTTAGTGGGAGGCACGACATCAATCACAAGCCGTGGCGGGTTTGCCAGCGTGAGCATTTTATAGCTGGTATATGAACCAGTCGGCAGCAAGACATGGACGGATCGCTCAGATGGCTGGGTAATGATAAACGGTTTGGCAATCCTGCCGGCTGCAAGTTTCGTCTTGGCGGATGAACCTAAAATAGTGTTGAGAATTTCGATGGTCACCCCCTCGGCTTGTAGTAGGGGATGTGTAAGGGGGTGGGTCTTCGAATCGAGGTCGAGCACGAGCCTCGTCATCCTGGGTGAGTAGGCCGACCGGAAGTTCTCAATCGTTGTGAGGTCGAGCGCTGAAGGCGCGAGCCGTATCGGGGAGGTGCGTTGCTGCTTGGATTGGGCAGGACGCTCCTGGCGGGCTGCACTTGCGGCATAGCCCTGGTCGGCGTGAAACGGATTGAGGGCATAGCCAGGAAGGTCGAAAAGTTCGACCAGGAAGGCGAGGGGAAGGATGAGCCACAGGGCTGATCGCATGGGTGTTCGTTGCGTTGTTGCCGGGATAGTGTGTATTTCTCAGATGTTCGCCCAGTTGTCAAGAAGATTGGCCATATGACCGTGCGGTGAAACCGATTGACAGTGGGCGATGTGAACGATAGGGTTCCGCCCATGGCACTCCACCTGATCATCGATGGGTACAATCTCTTGGCTCAGACTGGCCGTGTCGACGCAGGGACCAACCTAAATTCCGAGGCAGCGCGCGAGGCCCTGTTGCGTGATCTGGCGGCGTATCGTCAACGAAAATCCCATGCGATCACTGTGATCTTCGATGGATGGCAACAGGGATGGGGCACGGAACACCGGGAGCATCGGCTCGGTCTTGAGGTCATTTTCTCTCGGCGAGGAGAAAGAGCCGATCAGGTCATTCAACGTCTGGCTGCAGAATTCGGGTCCGCCTGCGCGGTAGTCAGTTCCGATCGTGAGATTATGGACTTTGCGAGGGCGCAGGGGGCCTTTGTGATGAAGGCTCAGGAGTTTGTCATAAAACTGCGCCACGGGCCAGGTTCGGCCGGCGTGTCGGCGCACAAAGAACTGGATACGGGAGAGGATATTCGACCGAAGCGTGGGCAGGACAAGAAGGGGAACCCTCGCAAATTACCGAAGTCCCAACGGCAGCGCAGCCGGCAGCTTAAGCGATTTTGAACAGGCGTTTTGCATTTTCGGTTGTCATGCGGCCGATAGTGTCGGCCGACATGTTTGGCTCATCAGCATGAATCTCTGCCAACTTATGTGCAACGGAGGACACATAGGCCGGTTCGTTGCGCTTTCCTCGATGAGGTACCGGCGTCAAATAGGGGCAATCGGTTTCGATGAGGAGTCGATCGAGCGGAACCGTCTTCGCAATGTCCCGGAGCATCGTCGCGTTCTGAAACGTGAGAATGCCGGAGAACGAGAGGTAGAACCCTAAGGCCAGCGCATCCTTTGCCAGCCACGCATCCCCTGAGAAGCAATGAAAGACCCCGCCCACCTCTGATGCCTTCTCCTCTTGTAAAATCGCAATCGTATCGTCTTGTGCCTCTCGCGTGTGAATGATCACCGGGAGTTTCAGTTCCCGCGCGAGCTGGATCTGTTCGCGGAATCGCTCGCGCTGTTCATTCGGTGGAGAATAATTGTAATGGTAGTCGAGGCCGATCTCGCCGTAGGCCACCACCTTCTTGCTCTGCGCTAGACGACGGAATTCGTCGTACCAGCTATCGAGGATATGTTTCACTTCATGTGGATGGACGCCGATCGTGGCATAGATGAACGGGTGTTGCTCAGCCAGCGCGACCGCCGCCAGACTGGTCTGCAGATCGCAGCCGATGGTGACGAAGGCATCGACACCCGCTTCCCTGGCGCGCGCGATCGTCGCCTCCCGGTCGTCGTTGTATCGGGCATCGTCCAGATGGGTATGGGTATCGATGAGCATATGGGTCTCTGAGTCAGGAATCACTTACGCTGAGGTCGCGATTACGTGAACCGACTGCGCACAACAGCCGTACAGCAGGAAAAGATTCCCGCAGGATGTTCAAACAGTTCGTCCAGCAAGGCCGCAGCGAGTGCAGGGCCGAGGCATACCCTCTGGGGTACGTTGAGGGTCTGAACGATGCGAGAACGACGCT
>JBDTPK010000067.1:0-10039 GCA_039932735.1 Nitrospirota bacterium | reverse complement strand
GCAGTGATCACAGGGTTTCTGCTCACGGCCATTCCCAACTGGACCGATCGTCCGCCGATTCGAGGGTATGAGTTGGTGCTGCTCTCTATCCTGTGGTTGGCCGGACGTCTGCTGATCGCCATGCCATGGTTCACGCCGCTCGTGCCAGCGATTGTCGATGCGGGGTTTCTTATCGCAGTGGCAGGGCTCGTCTGGCGAGAAATTGCGATATCGAAAAGTTGGGATCGCGCGCCGATGGGCGTACTGGTCAGTCTCCTGGCCGGTGCCAACATCTTGTTTCACGTGCTGAGCATGAGCGGGGCAGAGACGGATCGCCCCGAACGGATGGCGCTCGCGATGGTCATGATGCTGATGACGCTGATCGGTGGACGCCTCATCCCCACCTTTACCGGCGAACTCCTGACGAACGCCGGCAGGGCAGAACAGCCGGCGTCGTTTCCGCGCTACGATGGCCTATCGATCGCGCTTGTAGGATTCGCCGTTCTATCCTGGATTGTTCAGCCGGACTCCATGGTGACAGGATGGCTGTTCGCAATTGCCGGGGTGGCCAATCTAGGTCGACTGGTACGCTGGTATGGTTGGGTCACATGGCGTGAGCCGTTGGTGTTGATCCTCCACGTTGGATATGGCTGGTTCGCCTTGTCACTGTTCATACTAGGAGTCTCGATTCTTGGCATCGGTCTGGTGCAAGAGGATGCGGTGCATGCGTTTACGAGTGGTGCGGTGGGCGCCATGACTCTGGCGGTGATGACCCGTGCTAGCCTGGGCCATACGGGTCGCGTCCGGCACGCAGGCCCTCTGACGGTCCTCATCTATATCCTGGTCAATGTGGGTGCCGTGCTGAGGGTGTTCGGGCCAATGACGGGTCTCCCGACCAATCTCGTACTGGGTGTGGCGGCTGGGAGTTGGAGCGGAGCCTATCTCCTGTTCGCCATGGTCTATGGACCCTTCCTTCTTCGCCCGAGCCTCGACGAGTGACAATCTGGCAGGATGCTGAAACAGTCGCCCTTCTCCAAGCGGCGTTCTCGCACCGCTCAGAGTTTCAACGAGAGTTATTCGGAAGCACTGGAGGGGAGTTTCGGTTCGCCAAGATCTATTGCACGGGCGAACAGCCCCACGAAGTGCGGTACGTACCTCCTCGCCTCTTCTCTCGCTGCGGCCTTTGCTGGACGGCCTTTTTGAGCATCCTGAGGCGATTGTGACATCGGCACCCTAGGGAAGATTCATTTGGCATGTTAGGCATACACAGAGTTTTTTCGCAGCCTGCTAGCGGTCCACAGAAGGGCCGCTCACCTGATTACTGGACTGTTCTGTCGTCGTGCCGTTGGTGAACAGTGCAGGCGAGCAGTTGTTATTTGGATGAAGTCCTCGGTCGTAGAAATGCTGGAAGACACTCCTCATCCTAAGTAAGACGATTCCGGCGGTATTGCTGCGAAAGGATGAACGGGGAGCAGTGTCGGGGCGAAGAACGTTTCCCTCCTCGTCAAAGCGAACAACGCCTCACGAGTGGTGCGAGTCATGGTTTTATTTTGAAGACATGAAACACCTCCATGCAGTCGCCGGCGTGTGCCGTGCAGGCCGGTAAACCGCAAGTGATATGCCGGTTGACTTCGGTGAAGCCATGCCGAAAATCTCTTGTCGATCTCCCAATAGGGGTTGACCCGAGGGAAGGAAGCTGAGGTGGAGACCAGGTCCTCTCTGCCTCCTGGTGCCACAGGCCCCACGCGTGTTCCACGCACGGTCGCACCGTCCAATAGTGGCTGGAAGACGGGGTTCTGTGGTCCGGTGTCGAAGGATGGGAGACCTATAATAATACGGGAGCATCCTCGCCGGATATTGGGATTCTCTTGATTCACAAAGGAACCAGTATTATAAGGATAGTGAATACAGGAGCGGCGAGGCTTTCGACAGCCCTTCGTGCGGACAAAGACCATCCTGAGTGTATGCGGCAGGCGGGCTAGCGGTCATGCGCCCTCTGCTTTTTTTGAGGCGAGAAACGAGCGATGATCGAAGGAGAATCCTTTCTGCTGATGTCCGGTATCGACTGTGTAGTATGGCGAGAGAGGAGTCTCGCGATCCTGGAATGGAACAGGCCCCTGCGGTCATTCTGGCTTCAGCAGCGTACGAAAAATTTTAACCATGGTGTCGGCATCACGCGAATGTTCCCTAGCCTGTGACCCTGCAGAGGTGGTGATTTTTCTGCTTGTGTGATTATGAGGAAAAAGTTTACACTTTGATTCCTAACAATTAATGGCAGAGATGCGGCGGTGTCGTTACCTCGAGGAGCAGAAACGATGGCGGCTGCGCGTAAGACGGTGAGAAGAACCCTCCGTGCCCAGAGCGACGCCAAGCCCAAGGGGGCCAAGCGGAAGCCTATACAGGGCACAGGCTCGTCGGCTAAGCCGGCTCCATCGATTGCAGCACCGCATGGTTTTCCAATTGTCGGCATCGGTGCCTCCGCCGGCGGATTGGAGGCCATGGAAGAGTTCTTCCGCCATATGCCGCCCAACAACGGGAATGCCTTCGTGGTGGTCTCGCACCAGCACGCCAGCCATGTCAGTCTCCTGCCCAGTTTGCTCAGCAAATGCACGACGATGCCGGTGAGGGAAGTGAAGGATGCCATGCAGGTGAGCCCCAATCGAGTCTACGTGTGGGTAGGCGGCACCAATTTGGGGATCCTGAACGGAGCCCTGCACCTCATGGAGCCTCCCAAAGAGGAGCGGGTGCCGCTGCCCATCGATTATTTTTTCCGTTCGTTGGCGATAGATCAGAAACAGCGCGCAATCGGCATCATCCTCTCCGGGACCGGCAGCGACGGCACCGTGGGCTTGCGCGCGATCAGGGCCGAGTCCGGCATGACGATCGTGCAGGCTCCGGAGTCGGCCAAGTACGATGGGATGCCACGCAGCGCCATCGCCGAAGGGGTGGTCGATGTGGTCAAACCGGTGGAACAGATTCCGGAGCTGTTGCTCGACTATGCGAAGAACCTGAGGAAGCCGGTTCTGCCGATTCCCGACACCTCGGCCTCTCAGATGTTGCAGAAAATCTTCCTCCTCTTGCGCGAACGAACCAAAAACGATTTTTCGCTCTATAAAGACAGTACGATTCACCGGCGCATCGAACGCCGGATGCATGTGCACCAGATCGAGAGCCTGAACCACTATCGCCGATATCTGCTGGAAAATCCGCATGAAATCGATGCATTGTTCCAAGATCTGCTCATCGGGGTCACCGGTTTCTTTCGGGATCCTGAGGCCTTCAAGGCCCTCGCGCAGCAGGGACTCCCAGAGCTCTTGAAGGGCAGGCCCGCTGGTACGGTCCTGCGGATGTGGGTAGCCGGCTGCTCCACCGGAGAAGAAGCCTATTCGTTGGCCATCCTCATGCGCGAATACCTAACGCAGCAGAAGCTCAGCTACATCATCCAGATTTTTGCGTCGGATCTCGACAGGAAGGCCATAGAGACGGCGCGGGCTGGCCGCTATCCAACCGGCATTGCCGGCGATCTCACCGCAGGCCGCCTGGAGCAATTCTTTACCAAGGAAGACAGCCATTACCGGGTCAAGAAGGAGATTCGGGATCTTATCGTCTTTGCCGTGCATAATACCTTGGTCGATGCGCCCTTCACGAAGCTGGACCTCGTATCGTGCCGCAACCTCCTGATCTATCTGGACAAGGAGGCCCAACAGCAACTCATTTCGCTGTTCCATTACGCCATGAGCCCGAAAGGCATTCTGTTCCTTGGCACATCCGAATCGATCGGCAGGTTCGAACATTTCTTCCGCGTCATAGAGCGGAAATGGAAACTCTTTACACGGACGGATTTGCCCAGCACCCCGCCGAATCTAAGCTCGTTTCCGCTCGGATTGATGACAACGACGACCGAGATCCCCCTGACGCACAAGGCGCCCATCCGAACGACCAGCCAGGTCTCGATTCCCGATCAGATCCAGCAGGTGTTGGTCGCGCACTATGCGCCGGCGACGGTCGTCGTCAACAACCGAGGCGAGGTCGTCTACATTTACGGGCAGACCGGCGACTATCTCCAACCGGCGCCCGGCTCGCCGAGCCACCAGCTGATTGAGATGGCGCGGGAAGGATTGCGGCATAATCTGACCCTGGCGCTCCATCAGGCGGCGCGTGAGGAGCGCGAGATCGTGCACCGCGACATACGAGTCAAAGCCTTCGGCCACATCACCCTAGTCAATCTGGCCATCAATCGCCTTACCGAGCCGGAGTCCCTCCAGGGGTTGTTCCTAGTCACGTTCAGCCACGGGCGGAAGGACAGGCCTTCCGCAGGGAAGGCCTCGACGCGCGCGGATGTGCCGCTGAAGAAAGGGGAGTCCGCGCTCGTTCGGGAACTGGAGTTCACCAAGCAGCGATTGAACCAGACGGTGGAGGAGCTGCAAACCGTCAACGAGGAATTGAAGTCCACAAACGAAGAACTGCAATCCACCAACGAAGAATTGCAAAGCACCAATGAAGAACTGGAGACCTCGAAGGAGGAACTGCAATCCCTCAATGAGGAACTCATCACCGTGAATTCCGAACTCCAGGGGAAGCTCGACGCGCTCACGGCGGCGCAAGACGATTTGCAGAATCTCCTGAACAGCACGGAAATCGCTACCGTTTTTCTGGACAACGACCTGCATGTCAAGCGGTTCACCGCAGAGGCGAAGCGGGTGAGTCACCTGACCGCCGTCGATATCGGGCGGCCACTGGCGGACATCGTCTCGAAGGTAACGGATACCCGGCTCCTGGACGATGCGCGTGAGGTGCTTGAGACGCTCGTCGTCAGGGAACGGAATGTCCAGGCCACGGACGGGAGCTGGTTTCTCATGCGAATTATGCCCTATCGGACTGCCAAGCGCACCATCGATGGGCTTGTGCTGACGTTTCAGGACATCTCCGCAATGAAAGCCGCGGAACTGGCCATTGAAAACGCGCAGAGCCTGGCCTCCGGCATAGTGGACACAGTGCGTGAGCCCCTACTGGTGCTGGACCACCAGGGCCGCGTGATGAGGGCCAACGCGGCCTTCTGCCGGACCTTTCTGATGACGACGATTGATGTCGAGCAGCAGCTGCTCTACTACCTCTGTCAGGGAGCCTGGGACATTCCAGAATTACGCCGTTTGCTGGAGGAAGTGCTGCCGAAACATACGTCGTTCCAGGACTTCATCATGGACAAGACGTTTCCGCAGATCGGTCGAAAGGTATTCGCGCTCAATGCCCGCATCCTGAAGCAGGAGCCGACGAAACCACACCGGATCCTCCTGGCGATGGAAGAGCTGCGGAGGCCTGCGGAGAAGGCTGTAGAATCGGCTGAAGGCTGACGCGTTCGGGACTTCGATCTCACGACCCCCCCGTCAGCCGCTAGACGGGTATTCTTAAGAAGGACAATCTAATGGACGAGAACCTTGACGGGCTTACCAAGAATACGCGGCTCCGCACGCAGGCGGAAATGTTGCTGGAGGCGACCAGGCAGGACATTGCGGCCATGCCGGTCAAGGACGTGCACCAACTCGTGCATGACTTGCAGATCCATGAGATCGAACTCAAGATGCAGAACGAGGAGCTGCGCCGAGCCCAGGTGGAACTGGAAACGGCTCGTGACCGGTATGCCGAACTGTATGACAGCGCGCCGATCGGCTACCTGACTGTCAATCCCAGGGGGAAGATCCTCGAAGCAAATCTGCCGTCCTGCATCTTACTCGGTGTGTCGCGAAACCATCTGATTGGAACAACGTTGATAGCGTGTATCCAGGACGAGAGCGATCAGACGGAGTACCTCCGTCATATTCGCGCGTTGTTACAGTCGCCCACCAGGCAGACTTGCGACCTGGTCATCCTACGACCAGACGGCGCCACGATCTCGGTGAGGCTCGAAAGTGTGGCCATTCACAATCACGCAGGGGACGAGGCCCTTGTGCGCACCGCGCTGGTCGATATTACCAAGCACAAACTGCTGGAGACCCAATTCCGGCAGGTGCAAAAGATCGAGGCTGTCGGCCGTCTGGCGGCCGGGGTGGCGCACGACTTCAACAATCTGCTCACCGTCATCAACGGGTACAGCCGGTTGCTCGTCGACGACCTGCCTCTGACGGATCGCCGGCGTGGGCTGGCGATCGAGACCTTGCGTGCCGGCGAACGGGCCGCGGAGCTGACCAAGCAATTGCTCGCCTTTAGCCGCAAGCAGATCTTTATCCCGCAGCAGCTCGACCTCAACGATTCACTGCGGGCGATCCGCTCCATGCTCACGCGGGTTCTGGGTGATCCTATCACGCTGACGATGGACCTTGCGCCGGACCTCTGGCCGATCTATGGCGACAAAGGGCAACTCGACCAGGTGACGATGAATCTGGTGGTCAATGCCCACGACGCGATGCCGCAGGGAGGCACTGTGACGATCGCCACGCGCAATCTTTCGGTCACGTCAGAGCAGTTGGATCATCATGGGCTCATGCCGCCGGGAGACTATGTGCGGGTGAGCGTTCGCGACAGCGGCCAGGGAATGAGTCGTGAGACGCTTTCGCATCTGTATGAGCCGTTCTTTACGACCAAAGATGTGGGTCATGGCACGGGCCTGGGGCTCTCGACTGTCTACGGAATCATCAGTCAAAGCCATGGCCACATCTTTGCCGACAGCGCGCTCGGTCAAGGAAGCACGTTCGAGTGCTATTACCCGCGCATGGCGGCGGCCTCGGTCCAGATTCCGGCTTCGACACCGCCCCCCAGTCGCGTTCTCACCGGCTCTGAAACGCTGCTCCTCGTCGAGGATCATGGCTCGGTTCGCGCGCTCGTCGCTCAGGCACTTACGGGGTACGGGTATCAGGTGATCGAAGCGTCAGATGGCGAAGACGCCTTGCGGGTCCTGGCCATGCTGTCCGAACCGATCCATGCGCTGGTGACCGACGTGATGATGCCGAATATGTCCGGCTGCGAGCTGGCGGAGCGGCTACGGCGTACCTGGCCCGACCTTCGAGTCCTGTTCATGTCCGGCTACACCGACCCATTAAAGCCCTCCCTTCTCGAGACGCCTGGCACCGTCTTTATTCAAAAACCGTTCGGACTCGACACGCTGGGCTCGCGTCTTCGCGACCTCTTGGACATGTCCATCTGAACAGAAGACGACGGGCCGCTGGAGTGCGATGCAGGAGCCGAGAGTGTCGAATGCCTCCGGCGCCGAAGGTGACGTCGCAGCCACGCCGAATTCTGTGGGCAACGGGACTGGAGGGGAAGGCTGAGGCTACGCTATGGATTCAACCAGGACTTCGCTCAGCCCTGCCTGCCTTGAGAGCGGCAGACAATGGCCAAGAAACTAGACAGATCCACAAAGGGCGCTGCACTCCGTCTGCAGGCGGAGGAGCTGCTCCGCATGACCAAACACGACGTGGCCGCCATGCCGGTCAAGGACGTGCAGCAGCTCGTGCACGAACTACAAGTACACCAGATCGAGCTGGAGTTGCAGAACGACGAGCTGCGCCGAACCCAAATCGAACTCGAAGCGGGTCGTGAGCGCTATGTGAATCTCTACGATTTTTCTCCGGCCGGCCATCTCATACTGGATAGGTCAGGCACGGTTGTGGAGGCCAATCTACAAGCTGGAGTGCTGCTTGGCGTCAACCGACTGGAGCTGATTGGACAACCCCTCGTTCGCTTCGTGGCAGCGGAAGATCGGGATCTCGTCTATCGGCATTGTCAGGAGGTGTTACGGACAGGTACGCGACAACGGTGCGAGATGCAGCTCCAGCAACAGGCCGGCGTCTCGAGGTGGCTCTATCTCGAGAGTCTCGCGGTGCACGAGGAGCCTGGGCCTATCACCCATTGGCGAGCAGCGCTGCTGGACATCACTGAACGGAAACTGGCGATTCAAAAGCAAGACCAGCTCATCAAGGATCTGACCCTATCGCAACAACGTTTTCAATCCCTTTTCCACTGGATTCCCTCCGCCGTCGGAATCAGTACCGTGGAGGAAGGCCGATTTTTTGATGTAAACGAGGAGTTTAGCCGGCTGACCGGGTACACGAGAGAGGAACTGATTGGCCGTACGACGTTAGAATTGGGCATGTGGGCTGATCCGTCCCAACGCGCGATGGTGCTCCAAGACCTTCAGGATCAGGGCTTTTTGCACAATCGGGAAGGAGAGCTCCGGACTAAGTCCGGTGAAATTCGTTCTCTCATAGTTTCCGTCCACTCGATCAACCTCGCGTCCACTCCTTGCCTGATCTATCTGGGCCATGACATCACCGAGCGCAAGCGGGCGGAGATGGCACTGCAATCCAGCGATGCCTTTACCCGCGCGATCTTGAACTCACTCTCCGCGCATGTCTGTGTGCTGGATAAAGAAGGGGTCATCGTCGCGACGAACGACGCGTGGAAAGAGTTCGGCTGGCTGAATTCGAGTCACGGGGTTCCCATTCTCGATGTCGGACAGAATTATCTGGATGTCTGCCGGCGAGCGAGCGTCGCCGGAGACTCGACAGCACGGGCGACTCTCGGTGGCATTGAAGTCGTGTTGGGAGGCAGTCAACCGAGTTTTATCACGGAATATGCCTGCCATTCGCCGGAAGAAGAGCGATGGTTCCAGATGCGCGTGACTCCGTTGAAACACGAGAAGGGCGTGGTCATTGCTCATACGGATAACTCACGGCAAGTTCGGATGGGCTTGGCGCTGGAGGAGCATGTGCGTCTGCTCGGCGAAAAGCAGAAGGAATTGGAATCCTTGGCGAGGAAGCTGATTGAGGCCCAAGAAGAGGAGCGCAGGCGGATCGCGCGCGAACTGCACGACGACTTCAATCAACGAGTGGCGGCTTTCTCGGTTGAACTGGAGAGCATGGAACGAGCCCCTCTCCGCTCACCAGCGCAGGTGGTTCGGCAACTCGCCGCGATTCGCGTTCAGGCCGGGACGCTCTCCGACGACTTGCACGATCTGGCGTACAGGCTGCACCCGTCCCTGCTCGAGCATGTCGGCTTGGAGGTCGCCGCACGAGAGCACGTCGCCGAGTTCGCGGAGCGGACCGGGTTGTCCGTGAGGTTTATCGCGCGTGCGGTGTCGAAGACGCTCTCGTCGGAGGTGGCGACCAATCTGTTTCGCGTGATGCAGGAAAGTCTGCAGAATGTGTCCAAACATGCTCAGGCGACCGATGTGACTGTCAGGCTGAGTGGCTCGTCAAAAGGGATCGGCTTGTCGGTGCGCGATAACGGCAAGGGATTCGACCGTGAGGACAATCCCGCTTGTGCGAAAGGGCTTGGTCTGGTGAGCATGCAGGAGCGTGTGCGTGGGCTGGGCGGGTTTCTCCGGATCCATTCCTTGGCCAGAAACGGTACGAAGATCTGTGCGTGGATTCCTCACGTTCAGGAGGACGCATGAAGAAACCGCGTGTGCTCATGGCCGATGACCACTCGTTGATCCTCGCCGGTTTGCGGAAGCTGGTGGAAGGTGAGTGCGACGTGGTGGGGACGGTAGGAGATGGGCGGGCGTTGGTGGAGGCGGCGCAGACGCTGCGACCGGATCTGATTCTCCTGGACATCTCAATGCCCCACCTGAACGGGCTCGAAGCGGCGCGGCAACTCCGCGTTCTGGCGCCGGAAAGCAAACTCATTTTTCTCACCATGCATGCCAGCCCGATCTACGCGACCGAAGCGTTCGAAGCCGGGGCCTCAGGGTATCTGCTCAAGCGCTCCGCAGCGTCAGAACTCAGCCTGGCAATCCATTCGGTTCTCCAAGGCCGACACTATCTCACCCCGTTGCTGACGAAGGATGTGCTGGACTCGGTCATCAAGCCCTGCACCGAGGAACCAGGTAAGCCTGTGGTTATGGCGCTCACCGCGCGCCAGCGGAAGGTCTTGCAGCTTGTTGCTGAGGGCCGCGGCACAAAGGCGATCGCGACGACCCTGAAAGTGTCGTCGAAAACGGTGGAGTTTCATAAGTCCCGTATCATGCAGCAGCTGGACATTCATACCACCGCCGACTTGACCAAGTATGCGATCACCCACGGCAGTACCAGCCTCTAGCCGAACACGTGAGAGCTGAAACGTGAGA
>JBDTPK010000066.1:0-10138 GCA_039932735.1 Nitrospirota bacterium | reverse complement strand
CCGTATCAATTTCGTCGAACACCAGGACGGGAACCTGGTCCATCTCGGCCAATACTGTCTTGAGCGCCAACATGATACGCGAGAGTTCTCCACCGGATGCCACCCGGCCCAGCGGCCTCGGCAGTTCACCAGGATTGCTTGAGAGAAGGAACTCTACCCGATCACGGCCAGCTGGTCCGAACCCCTCGGTCGACTCATCGATCGTAACCATCACCTGAAAGATCGCCTGCTCCATCTTCAACGCTGCCAGCTCCGCTCCCACCAGCTTGGTCATCTGCTTGGCCGCGTCGATTCGCTTTTTGGACAACTGCTGTGCCAGCGTGTGGAGGCGGCGGGTCTCGTCATCCAGCCGCACGGTCAACTCTGCAGTTCTCTCGTGATGATTGCCCAATACCTGAAGTTCCTCCTGTACCCGCCTGCCGGTTTCGATTACTGCCTCAACCGACCCTCCATACTTTTTCTTCAACCGCTGGATCAGGTCGAGCCGGTCCTCCACGACAGCCTGTCGGTCCGGATCGGCCTCTAACCGTTGGGCGTAATCACGCAACCGTCCGGCAAGCTCTTTGAGTGGGATCGCCGACTCCGTCGCGGCCTGTTCACAATCACCCATCGCCGGATCGATCTGGGCCAACTCTGCAAGGGTTCGCCCAATCCGCCCCAGCTTGCTGAGGACAGCCTGCTCATCCGCCTGCAACTCGGCATGCGCATCGTGTGCCAATTCCCTGAGCCGATGCGCATGGACCAGTCGCTGCCGCTCGCTACGGAGCCGCGCTTCTTCATCAGGCAGCAGACTAGCTTGCTCGATCTCCTGAACCTGGAACCGCAATAGATCCTCATGGCTTGCGCGGTCGACCACGTCACGCTGCAAGGCATCCAGCTGTCGGTAGAGTTCCTTCCATCCCTGATAGGTTTTCTCGTACTTCCTGCGTAGCTCGTCGAGACGCCCGAACCCATCAAGGGCGTCTAACTGCTTGGCTGTCGCCAGCAGTGATTGTTGCTCATGCTGGCCATGGATATCGACGAGCGTGCCTCCGAGTTCTTCAAGTACACGCAGAGGGCAGAGGCTGCCATTGACGTATACACGGTGGCGACCTGATCGGGAGAGTACGCGCCGAAGAATCAGCTCAGATTCGCCCTGACCGATGACGTCGTGGAACCGTAGGTGTTGGAGAAGTGAATGGGTGTCCGGGAGGTGGAAGGCGGCTTCAAGTTGAGCCTCGTCTTCGCCGGAACGGATCTGGTCGATCGAGGCTCGCCCGCCGACCAACAAGGCGATGGCATCAATGAGGAGAGATTTACCGGCTCCGGTCTCGCCGGTCAGGACTGTAAACCCGGACTGAAATTGAAGACTGAGTTGCTCAATGAGCGCGAAATTGACAATACGCAACTCGGCGAGCATTGCGGCTGGTAATTACAATCCTTAGGCTGAGCCGGCTGGTTGAGCCAGCAGCGAATCGATCATGTCCTTGAACTGGCGCTTCGGTCGGGCTCCAACGAGTTTCTCGACAACTTGTCCGTTTTTGAAAAACAGGATCGTCGGGATGCTCATCACCTGATAACGACCTGCAACCTCTGGATTTTCATCGGTATTGAGCTTCCGTACTTTCATCTTTCCCGCATATTCTTTGCTCAATTCTTCGACAATCGGAGCGACCATCTGACAAGGACCACACCAGACGGCCCAAAAATCTACCATCACGAGCTCGGAAGACTTGATGACCTCTGCGTCCCACGTTGCATCCTCTACTTTCAGTGCATCACCTGCCACGTCACATTCCTCCTTGGCTGAGTACACGATGAAACATACTCCAGTACGGCATCGTATACCAGCCCTCTTCGAGGAGTCAAATCCACCGGACCACCTGAAGAACTTCGCCGCGCACCAGCAGGGATGCGGCACACACACCCAGCATTCTTTCAAATAATCCGTTCATCGTCCATTCCCACCCATCTCAGGCTGAGGGAGTGCCGAATCTGGCCTCCCATACGGCCCTCCAGGTGTGGCCCAAGGCAGACCTTTCTCTCCAATCAGCAGCGGACTGAGGAGATTTCGAACCACGATCGTACCGAAACTCTCTGTCCAGCCGATCCCGGTCAAGCTCAACATGAAGTTATATTGTTGGCGATCGGGGAATTGTAGATAAAAGAGTCCCAGCGACCAGCACTTGCAGGGATTCTGGTAGAGGGCGACGACATCATACTCCGGGCTGCTGCCGTTCTTCACATCGTAGTAGCCTTTTGCGCCGACCGTCCACCCCCAAGGCGTACGAAACGCCCCCCCCGCTGTGACAAACTGAATCTCAGGGGTCGGGGCGTAGACCTCATTGAACGAAATCGGATTCCACAAGTCTCCGCGACGTACACGATTCCCATCGTGCGTGAAGCGCTGCCCCAGTTCAAGATACCAATAGTTGGACTGCTGAACCCGTAGGGTGGTGTTGAACTGACTCACCGACGATCGGTAGGGGTCGAAAAACGCATCAATAGTCAGATACTGGTTCGTGGAAGGCTGCCGAGTAAGGAAAGCCCCGACGCCTTGAGCGAACGCCGCATCCGTAAACTGAGTTTGTGTGAACTTTGGAACCGTATTGCCGATCACAGCCCGCATCCAGAGATCGGACAATTTCTTCCCCTCAACGGGCACCGTCGCCGGCTGCAGGGGTTGCGTGGTCGTCCCGAACAGCGGGACGGCACCGGGTGTGAAATCCCGAGCGCTCGTTTGCACAGCACCCATGTGATAACTCTGTGCCATCGTGAAATCCAGCCAATTGAAACTACTCCCGCCCTCTTGCTCCAACAGCCGGCTGCGAATCGCATAGGTCAACAAGTTTTTCTTCGGCAGATCGTCCACCTGATCGATCTGTGTCAATTGTGACTGATTCGTTGGCGGGACATATTCATACATGATGCTGGGCTCAATGGTATGCAACATGGTGTTGTCCTCGCCCGTTCTGAAGCGGCGGCTCAGCTTCGAGGTCGCATCGATCCCTGCCCAAAACGTCTCGCGATGTTGGCTTTCAGGATTTTGCACCCCTCGCGTGTAGTAGGTCTCGCGCACTTTCACTTGAGGCGTTATACCCACGATGTGGCCGAAATCCAGGACGTCGGTTGACAATCCCGGCAGCACATCGACTCGATTCTGGGTAAAGCCCTGTTCACGATAAAAGTTCACAAAACTCGTATCCGTCCCCAGCAAGATCGGCGAATTGAACAATGGGAGATTGGACAGACTGTAGCCGATTTCCGGCAGGCGCTGAAACGTATCGACTCCTCCCGATTCCAACGGCTGCAGGTATTGACTGAGCAGATACGTGTTTCCGAAAGCCAGACGTTGATTCGCTAAAAGGCTCGATTCGGTGCTGGGAAGAGCCCGTTGGGCCCCCGAGTTACTTAGTTGTTGTAAATAGTTCGCATCGGTCACCATGTTGGCTTTCACACGAAGCAACAAGTCCGGTGTGAATTGCTGGGTATGGGTCCCGATGATCAGAGCCCGAGCCTGCTGCGCATCCTGTCCCGTCTGGCTCGCGCCGGACACGCCAGGCAATTCTGTCTGCTGCAAGGCGCTGACGAACCACTGCCCACGCGATTGTTTGTCCAACACATACCGATACTGGAAATCGCTGCCATACCCGAGTTTCGAGTAGTATTGCGGGGAGATCGTCAGGTCCTGGCTAGGATTGATGACCCAAAAGAAGCTTTCTTTGAGGTGCGCGCCAAAGCGATTGTCGTATCCGACAGTAGGAATGAGGAACCCCGTGCGTCGCTTAGTGAGTGGATACGTCAACGTGGGAATTGGAATCACCGGGACATCGTTCACGCAAAACCATCCCCCCGTAAACGCCAGGTTGTCGCCGGCATGCAGATCAAGATCCTTGAACTTAAATCGCCAGGCCGGCGTCTCACCTTCCTGCGCATCACAGTTGGTAAACCGGCCCTCTTTTACGCGATAATGTTCTTCTGAAAACCGCTGCAGAAGACGCCCCTCCACCGACGTATTCGTGGATTTGAGATGCACCCGCCCATGTGTAACTACCCCAGCCTGAGTATTCACATTGAGTTCCAACCGTTCGGTCACGAGATCGGCTTTGGGATCGGTGAGTCGGACGTGGCCGGTGGCAATCGCGACGCCGGGCAAAGACTGGAGGGTCATATGATCGGCCGTCAGGCGCAGGGTGCCCTGGTTGACCACCACCGAACCATCGGCTTCGTAGGTTTCTGATTCCTGTAGATACTCGATTCGTTCTGCTGTGATATCAAGCGGGGGCCCCTCGGGGGATAGTGTTGTCTCTGTCGCACCTCCTGCCTGCGGAAGCAATATCCCCAGCATCACCCACCCAACCAAGCCCATCCACTGCCGCGTCGAGATCCCTGCCATGTCAGCCCCGAAGCGGCGATAGCCCACAGCCCTGGAGCCATGCCTTGCACTCTCCCACAAGCATGAGCGATCCCGTCACACAGACTAGACCGTCCGGCGTCGCCAACTGTCGGGCCAGCGCCATCGCATCACTGAGCGACGGCACGACATGCGTGTGAGGCGGCAGGGCTCCAATCGAGGCTCGGAGTTCCTGCGCGGTGGCAGAGCGTGGAAGATCCGCCTGCGTCAGCACCACTTCATTGACTAGGCCCCTGAGCGGTTCGATAAAGCCTCGATGGTCCTTCTCGCGCATCATTCCAAGGACAAGGACGACAGGGCGGGACGAATGAGCATGGTCAGAGCTCGTGAGATAGTCGGCCAAGACCGTAGCGGCAGCTGGATTATGTGCACCATCCAGCAAGATCGTCGGACGGCGATCGACCACTTCTAATCGTCCAGCCCAGTTCACCACGCGCAAGCCCCCTCGCACTGCCTCGGAGGTGACGACAATCCCCTGAGGGGCCGCCGCCCCCACCAGCGCCAGCGCGCAGGCAGCATTATCCAGTTGGTGACGACCCTCCAAGACAGAGGTCAGTCCATCATAGTGCATACCTAGACCGCGATAGGAAAACTGTTGGAGCGTCTTTTGCTCAGTACAAAAGTCCTCCCGTAGACGAAACACCGGGGCCTGCCGTTCCCTGGCCACCTGTTCAATCGTTTGCCACGCGTCATCCTCAAGCTGCCCCAGCACCACGGGTACTCCCGGCTTGATAATGCCGGCCTTCTCGAACGCGATCGACGAACGTGTGTTCCCCAAATACTCCTGATGATCGAGCGCAATCGTCGTGATCGCACAGGCCATGGGTGTCACCACATTCGTCGCATCGAATCTGCCGCCCAATCCCACTTCCAACACGACCACGTCCACCCCTGAGTCGGCAAAGTGCTGAAAGGCCATGGCCGTCGTATATTCAAAGAAGGTTGGCAACAGATCCGGTTGGCAGCGGAACTGAAGCTGCTCGGTCAATTGTGCGACCTGCGACTCAGCAATCATCTCGCCATTGACCCGTATCCGCTCTCGAAACTCCACAAGATGAGGCGAGGTATAGAGCCCCACTCGATACCCTGCCGCCTGCAACACAGCGGCGGTCATGGCTGCGGTGGAGCCCTTCCCATTCGTGCCGGCGATGTGCAGTGCACGATACCTGGTTTGCGGCATGCCAAGACGCTCCATCAATGCCGTCATCGTCGCAAGACCCAATTTGATGCCGTGCTTTTGCAGACGATACAAATAGGTCACGGCAGAGGAATAGGTCATGGTGTAACCAGGCAGGAAGGGGGCTAGCCAGGATTCGTCATGATCGTCGTCACAAGGCGGTCGAGACCGAAGCCCACCGAGACTTCTCGCACACGAGGACGACGCAGGGGTACTTCCTGAAGTTCGTCGAGGGGTCCGAGTGAGAAAAGACTCGCTGGGCGGGAGGATCTGCTGCCGCAGTAGACGTTCATGAAGGGTCCGGAGTTAAAAATGCGCCACGAGGGTGCTTAACGTTTCTTTCAACTGTCTACGCTCTACGATCATATCGATCATGCCATGCTCCAACAGAAATTCCGCTCGCTGAAACTGGTCCGGCAGCTGCTGTTTAATGGTCTGCTCGATCACGCGGGGACCGGCAAAGCCGATCAACGCTTTCGGTTCAGCAAGAATCACATCGCCCAACATGGCAACGCTGGCCGTGACGCCCCCGAACGTAGGATCAGCTAACAGACAAATAAACGGGAGTTTGGCCTCGCCCAGCTTGGCCACAGCGGCAGACGTCTTGGCCATCTGCATCAGTGAGAGAATTCCCTCTTGCATCCGGGCTCCTCCAGAGGTCGTGACCATAATGACCGGCAACCTGGCTTCCAGTGCGCGATCGATCGCCCGACAGATCTTTTCCCCGACGACCGAACCCATGCTGCCACCCATAAAACTGAAATCGAACAGACAAAGCACCACACGGCGGCCGTTCATCATCCCTTCACCGGTCATCATGGCATCTTTGCGTCCGGTTTTCCCCTGATGCGCCTTCACACGATCCTTATAGGATTTCGTGTCCTGAAAACTCAGCGGGTCCTCGGGGCCGATCTCCGCGTCCCACTCTTTGAACGTCCCGAAGTCGATCAAGAGTGCAATGCGCTCCATCACGGAAATAGGGAAATGGTAGTCGCACTTCGGGCAGACCTTCTCATTGCGCTCGACCTCCTTGCGATAGACGATTTCTCGGCAGTGGTTGCACTTGAGCCACATCCCCTCCGACACCTTGGATCGCTTTGGAGCTTCAGGCTCAGTTGTTTTCTGCTTTTTAAACCAGGCCATGGTGCGCTCCTTCTAGTCCGTACGCGTCGCTCTCGACATCCCTGAATCGTGAATCGAATCTTGTAGGAGGGACAGAGCTGAGCGCGACTGGCGTACACAGCAGAGAGACAGACGATCCTGTCCTAGTTCTATGCTCCTGCTATCGACCATACGCCATACACTTTTTTCTGACGCGAGACGATCGGCGGACGAAATCGGTGCAGAATATCATAGCCGCCACCATGACGCACGTAGTTTTCCCCTTGATGAAGGTAACGGCGGGACATCAGAAGAGTTGGCCGCCGAGGGCGATCTGAGACATCATCATCAGTCCGACGGCCACGCTCCCAAGACTCGCCAGCCCTTGAACCGTGTGAAAGATGGGACGCCCGAGGTTCAGCGACCACAGCACTGGAAGGCTCACGACCATCCCGACCAACATCATTCCCAGGATCGAGCCAACCCCGAACACCGCAATATACGTGAGCCCCTCAGACACCGATCGCGCAGACGACAGCACGATCAACAACAGTGCCGCCGACCCAGCCAGACCATGGGCCATCCCGATACAGAACGGTCGAACGGAATCACGCCACCAGTGACCATGTCCGTGATCCTCGACCATCGCATGACTATGCAGGTGCACGTGCCGCTCACCGTCATGGTCGTGTGTATGCACATGCCATCGTTCTCGAACCAGTCGCACCCCGAGCATTCCACCGAGAAACACGAGCATGGCGCCAACGCCGAACTCGGCCGCCAAGGCCAAGGGTTCGGGAATCGGCACCCGGAGGACCAACACCACCGCCCCGACCAGCAACAACACCACCGTATGTCCAAGCCCCCAGCTGAATCCAATCATGCCGGAGGCGCGGAGCGAAGGGCGCTGCGACAGTATCGTAGAGACAGCCGCTAAATGATCCGTGTCCAAGGCGTGGCGAAGCCCCAACACGAACCCAAGCCCTAAAACGGTCAGAAATTCAGTATCCAGCATGAGGTCTCAACTGGAATCAGCCCTGTGGCGCGAACATCGGCGACAAGGTAGAGCCTCAGCCGCCGCGAGCGTGCATTTCGAGATGGGGGTCTTCACGAAGCTTCTCAATACCGATGAGTCCTCCGACACGCAACCCATCTCGTTCGAGCGCCTTGCGTTCTTCTGCACCTCGGTCGCGGCGACCTTCCCAGCCGACGCGGATCACAGCCCGCATCTCGTCCGCGGAGGCACCGGCGCGGAGAGGCTTACGCAGATCCGTTCCCGTCGGCGCATAGAGGCAGTGATACCACATGCCGTCGGCGGTCACCCGGCTGCGATCGCAGGTCCCACAGAACGGCGTGGTCGTTGAAGGAATAATCCCGAAGATCGTCCCATCGGGCAACAGATATCGTTGCGCCGGCGCAGCGCCCCGCTCTGGCAACAGCTCAATCGTCCCATAGTGCTCGCTCAGCAGCGTCAGCATCGCCGCCCGCGAAAGCACGTTGTCTTGAGACCACTCGTTTGCGCCGCCAACGTCCATATATTCGATAAACCGAACTTCTGCCTGCACCTGCTTGCCGAACTCGATCAGGGCGACCAACTCATCGTCATTGAACCCCCGAATCGCCACCGTATCGAGTTTCAACCCGGTGAATCCCGCGCGAGCCACTGACTCAATTCCTTCCAACACACGTGCATACTCATTACGGCGGGTCAGTCGGTGAAATCGTTCCGGTCTGAGCGTATCGAGGCTGACTGTCACGCGGTGAAGCCCTGCCTCATAGAGCGCCTTAGCCTGATCCGCCAAAAGAACACCGTTCGTCGTCAGCGCGATATCCGTCACCCGCTGATTATGGGCCAACAGGCGAATCAGCTGAGGCAAATCGCGCCGAAGCAATGGCTCTCCTCCGGTCAGCCGCACGCGATCGACGCCGAGATCGGTGAAATAGCCCGTCAGGCTTGCCATTTCCTCATGGGTCAGCAGATCCTCGCGCGGCAACCAGACATAGTCTTCCTCTGGCATACAGTACTTGCAGCGGAGATTGCATCGATCCGTCACGGACAAACGCAAGCTTCGCAACGGCCGGCCAAAAACATCAGCCACAGCCGGTTGAACTGTATTATTCGGTGACTCGCTCAACATCCTTTGTTTGCCCGTTACCCCTTACGCCTCTACGGATGTTCCTCCACCCAGACTTCGCCCCCCGACGTGTGCTCGAGTTTCCAGATCGGCGTAATTCGTTTCAATTCAGCAATCGCCCACTCGCAAGCACGAAATGCCTCGGCACGATGCTCAGCCCCCACGACAATCAACACGATATTGTCTCCGATGCCGATCTCGCCATACCGGTGGAGGATCGCCACCTCGATGATGTCAAAATCCTTCAGCGCCCGCTCGCGGATCTCGCGGAGCTTCGTTTGGGCCATCCCTTCGTAATGCTCAAAGGTCATGCTGTCGACATCCCGCCCTTTGGAACGATCACGCGCCGTACCGAGGAAAATGGAAATGCCGCCAATGCGCTTCGACCGATCTCGCACCCGATTGATCTCCGCATCGACAGAAAAATCCTCCCGTTGCACTCGGACAAGCTGGGCATCGTCGCCGACCTGGTCCATCGGCGCTCCGCCGGCGAAGGGAGGTAAGAGAGCTACCTCGTCGCCATCCTGAATCAGCGTATCCTCATGCGCAATTTCTTGATTGATGGACACGAGGACCTTTTTCTTCTGAATCAGTTCCCCGATAGCCGGATGCCCTGCTTCTAATGCACCGACAAGGTCTTTCACCCGTCCTCCAGTCATGAGACTGAGAGACAAGGTCTCCTGATTCCCCGCCAATATTTTCGTCATCCCAAACAGACGAACCGTCACCATGCAATACCCTTATCAGCTACTTGAGACAGGTGTGCCTAAAGCTTTGTAAATGTGCCTGATCTTCCACCTGATTTTGAGAGTAAACAGATGTCACTGACACTCATCCCACGATCGATCGCCTTGCACATATCGTAGATCGTGAGCGCCGCTACCGAGGCTGCCGTCAGAGCTTCCATCTCCACCCCGGTCGGCCCAGTCGTTTTGGCGGTCACAAGAATCGTAATTGAACAGCGGCCTTCGCGATCCGGCTGAGGCTCTTCTTTGAATGAGATATCGACGCTGGTGAGAAGAATCGGATGGCACATGGGAATGAGGTCCGGAGTCTTCTTCGCCCCCATTACGCCGGCGACCTGTGCCACGGACAAGACATCGCCCTTGGCAATCTTGCCTCGTTGAATCTTTTCAAGGGTTTCTGGCTGGAGAAAGACTATGGCTTGAGCCGTCGCAGCCCGTTCAGTCGAGTCCTTCGCGCTCACATCCACCATCCGCGCCCGCCCCGACTCATTGAAGTGTGTCAGTTCCGCCATTTTTCCAAATGATTCAGTCGGTTACAGGAAGAAACATGAGGGGATTATAGGAGCCGGTGGAAAGGGCAGTCAAG
>JBDTPK010000065.1:0-10156 GCA_039932735.1 Nitrospirota bacterium | reverse complement strand
AAGATAATATTCTGGCAATTCTTGAGATGCTGGACTACTCTCGGGCAGAGCGCCGAGACCGAGTCGATGCCCTTCTCAAGGAACTGGATCTCTCCCATATTCGAACGAGCATGGCCTATGCGTTGTCGGGTGGAGAACGTCGGAGACTGGAAATTACGAGGGCCCTCGCTACAAGCCCGTCATTCATGTTGCTCGACGAACCCTTTGCAGGCATCGACCCGATCGCGGTCGCCGACATCCAACAAATTATTACTCGATTGAAAGAAAAAGCGATCGGCATTTTGATCACCGATCACAATGTCCAGGAGACGCTGTCCATTACGGATCGGGCCTACATCATCAATGAGGGGTTGATTCTTGAGGCCGGGTCTCCAGAATTCATCGTCAAGAGTGAAACGGCCAGGGCCGTCTACCTAGGGGAACGATTCAAGCTATGACTCGTAAGGGTATGCACGCATGAAGCTCAGGCTCGACCTTCGGCTTAGTCAAAAGCTGATCATGACTCCACAATTGCAGCAGGCGATTAAGCTGCTTCAATTGTCGCGACTCGAGCTCCAGCAGAGCCTCACGCAACATTTGATGGAGAACCCGCTTTTGGAGGAGCTTCCCACCGATGCGGAGGACAATGAGGCCGCAAGTCCAGAGGAAAAGGCGGAAGATGAGGCCGCATCAGCGGGTAACGAGCCCTCGAATGCGGAGGAGTCGACTCCTGAAGAACGGGATACGCCGGATGAGGCTTCTGCGGCTGGTTGGGAAGAGTATTTTAGCGATCGTCGGGTGGGCGGATCCGAATTTCAGTCGCCCTCGCAGGATGAATTTCCATCCTATGAACAAACCATGGCGAAAGCCACATCCTTGGAAGACCATCTCCTCTGGCAGCTGTCGTTTTCCGGCTTATCGGATCGTGAAAAAGAGATTGGGCGGTTGATCATTGGTAACCTTGACGATGATGGGTATCTCCGCATGTCTCTCGCTGAGATGGTCAGTGGGACCGATTTCATCGTCATTGAAGCGGAGTCAGTCCTGAATAATGTTCAGAGCTTTGATCCAACTGGCGTAGCCGCCAGGGACCTTGCGGAATGCCTGCTCTTGCAAATCGGGCATTTGGGGAAGAGCCCCATGGGATCATTAGGGGCTCGACCCGGTGCCTTGAAGGGATCGATCGTCGAAGCCATCGTGCAGCATCATCTCAAAGACTTGGAGAAAAGACAGTATGCGAGGATCGCGAAAGCCCTAGATGTCACGGTCGAAGAGGTCTTTCAGGCGACCAAGGTTATCGAAGTACTTGAGCCGAAGCCTGGGCGACCCTTTACGAATACCCAGAACTATGTGATTATTCCTGATGTATTTGTCGTCAAGAACGAAGGGGAGTGGGTGGTAGTGCTGAACGATGATGGGCTGCCCCGCATGCGGATTAGCCCGTACTACAAGCAATTGATGGGGGCAGATGAGAGCGGATCGGCGGAGACGAAGGCCTATCTGGATGAGAAGCTGCGGGCTGCACAATGGGTCATTCGTAGTATCGAACAGCGGAATAAGACCATCGTGAAAGTGGTGTCGAGTATCGTAAAGTTTCAGGAACAATTCTTTGAGAAAGGTGTGCAGCATTTGAAACCCTTGGTGCTCAAACAGGTCGCTGAGGATATTGGGATGCACGAGTCGACAATCAGTCGTGTGACGGCGAATAAATTTATGTATTGCCAGCAGGGGATGTTGGAACTGAAGTTTTTCTTCAATGCCGGCCTGCAACGAGTGGACCAGCCGTCAGACATGATGTCGTCGGTTTCGGTGAGAGAGATGATTCGAAAAATGGTGGCAGAGGAAGATCCAAGCCGCCCGCTCAAAGATGAAGAGATCGCCGCACGGTTACTCACACAGCAGGTGGTAATTGCACGACGAACGGTGGCCAAGTATCGCTCGGAAGAACATATTCCACCCGCCACTCAGCGGAAACGATTCTTTTAACAGGATGCTGAACAGTCCGTCAGCCTGTTTTTTTCCTCGGTCTGTCTGTTCGTATGGGTGTAGCTAGCTAACCGGGTAGACCAGAAGACGACATAGACAGGGCTTGTCCCAGCGGTGGGGGACATTGAATCTCCACCGTGTCACACAAGTTCTTCTGCAGCCTGAGAGCCTTTCCCTGTCCAGATGCAATCGTCATTGTCTCCTATTCAGTTGTCTTTAAGGGCGTTGCGATGCTTAGAACTGACAAATATAGTCGCATGGCAGAGGGGCCGAGGTTATTAAGATTGAAAGGATGAATGTCGATGAAAATTACAGGACGACACCTCGTGATCACGTCCGCGCTCAGACAACATATTGAAAGTCGGTTTGAGAGGCTCGTGCGGTATGAAGTGAAGATGGGCCACCTGGAAGTAATCCTGGGAGTAAGCAAGCTTCAGCATAGTGCGGAGGTCGTCTGTACGATGCAAGGACGACGGATTCAAGCAAAAGCGTCGACGCAGGAAATGTACGCAACGATCGACCAACTCGTGAACCGTTTGGCCACCCAGATACGAAAACACAAGGAGCGCCAGGCTGATCATAAAGAACCGACGAAGAGATCGGTTCGTAAGGTTCTGCGCCCGGCTATTCGTAAAGAAGAGGAAGAGGAAAAGATTGAAGTCGTTCGCCCAGCAAGGGTGGTTCTGACTTTGGAGGACGCGAAACGCCGACTAGATCCTCTGCCCGGTTCGCTCGTGGTGTTCACTGCACACTCTTCGGGAAAATTGCAGATCCTCCAGCGTCTCGATCGCGACCGAGTGATCTTGATTGATCCATAAGGGGCACACAAGCATGGCTGCACTCAAGTTGGTTGTGATCAGCGGTTTTTCTGGCTCAGGGAAATCGCATGCGCTCAAGTGCTTTGAAGATGCCGGGTATTTCTGCATCGACAATTTGCCTCCAGCCCTGCTACCGACCTTTGTCGAACTCTGTCATCAGCAAGGAGGGGAAATTAAGAATGTCGGGCTCGGTATCGATGTCAGGGAGCGCGTGTTCTTTTCTGATCTCGTAGGCATTCTTGAACGTGTCAGAGCGCTCGGTCATGCGGTCGAGTTGATATTCTTTGAAGCTCGTGAAGAGGTGCTGGTTCGCCGATTCTCGGAGTCTCGGAGGCCTCACCCGCTCCTGCCGCATCTCCCGGTACTAGAGGGAGTACGGTTTGAGAAGGAGCGTCTTGCCGAACTGCGGCGCCACGCCGACCGTATTATTGATACTTCAGATTTGACGGTGCATGAGTTGCGTGAGTTGTTGGACCGGCAGTTCAGGCAAGAGGGAGAGCCGTGCCGATTGACCATCTCGCTCGTGACATTCGGCTACAAGTTCGGTGTGCCGTACGATATCGATCTCTTGTTTGATGTCCGGTTCTTGCGGAACCCGTACTTCATTCCAGACCTTAAACTATTGACGGGGGAAGACCCACAGGTACGGAGCTATGTGCTGGCGGATCCGAACGCCGTCGCATTCATTGGGCAACTGGAAGGCCTCTTCAAATTCCTCATCCCTCTCTACGAACGAGAACGCCGCAGCTATCTAAATGTGGGAATTGGCTGCACCGGCGGACGCCATCGGTCGGTGGCGATTGCCGAACGACTTCAGGAAAGTTTTTCAGCGCTTGGATATCAAGCGACCGTCGCTCATCGCGATCTCAACAGGCAATAATCCACGGAGCCGTCCGGCACGTCATCCCTCCATCATATCCCTCGCTCTCCTCTCCATGTGTGTGTGCGAAAGCCGTTTCCTTGACAGCTAGAGTATACGGACTATACTTAGCGTGTGAATGAAGTTAACCCCCAGTATCGACACGGTGTTTCGACCTTTTAGGACAGGATTCAGGACCTAACTATCCTTACGCTACGGGAATGTGGAGTGGAGGGTCAGATGCACCAGAATAGCGAGAATGGTCTTGTCACACATTCATTCTTTTGAGGACATTGACGTGTATGGATTTATGGGCATGAGCGACAATCTGCACAAAATTCACATAAAAAGTTGTCTTGCGTGGAGCGTCATGTACAGTCAGAGGCACGTATGCTGAGTTCATTCAAAAGTCTTTCAGAAACCGATCTGTTCTCGATGTTCACCCCGAAGCGGCAGCTCGTCGGGTTGGATATCGGGTCGAGCGGTATCAAGCTTGTCCAGTTGAAGGAAAACCGCGGGAAGTACATTCTCCAGAAGTTGGGCTACAAACCACTCGATCCGGAAGTCATCGTCGATGGCACGGTGATGGATGAGGGGCGGGTAGTGTCGGCGATTAAGGAATTGTTCGAGGAAACAAAGATCAAGGTGAAGCAAGTCGCAGTGTCGATTTCTGGTCATGCGGTCATTATCAAAAAGATCAGTCTGCCGCCGATGCCTGAGGAGGAGTTGGAGGGGCAGGTGAGGCTGGCCGCGGAGCAGTACATTCCATTCGATATTAATGAGGTGAACATCGACTTCAGTGTGTTGCCCTCTTCCGAGTCCGCGGGCGATACGCAAGGAGAGATGTCGATCATTCTGGTAGCAGCCAAGAAAGACAAGATTATTGAGCTGACTGAACTCATCAAGGGCGCGGGGCTGTTTCCCATCGTCATAGACGTGGATGCTTTTGCGATCGAAAACATGCACGGGATCAATTACCCCGTCTCGCAGGACGATACCACTGCGCTCGTGAACATCGGCGCCAGTGTCATGAATATCAATATTGTCCGAGACGGCACGTCGCTGTTCACCCGTGATATTCCTATCGGAGGGAACCGCTATACAGAAGCCATTCAGCGAGAATTGGGCATGTCCTACGAAGAGGCAGAGGAAACGAAAAAACACATGCATTCGACAGGGAGCAATCAGGCCGCGGTGACCACGGTCATTGACAGTGTCAACGCCGAGGTTGCGTCTGAAATTGCGCGGACTATCGATTATTTCAAGTCGACCATGCCGGATGCGGACGTTCAGCAGGTTCTCTTGTGCGGAGGGGGCGCTCAGGTTAAGGGCTTAGTTACGCAACTGAGAGATCGAATGCAAGCTGTGGTTGAGGTGGCGAATCCGTTCGGTGAAATCGATACCTCAGAAGCCGGTTTCGATCAGAATACGTTAGCCGAATTGGCCCCACTGGCTGCCGTGGGGGTTGGATTGGCACTGAGAACGGTAGGGGATCGATGATTCGTATTAATTTATTGCAAGGGCCCAAGGGGCATAGGGCGAAGCCTCAGTATGATGTCAGAGCACAGGCGCTGTTGGGTGTCGGGCTCTTGTTCATTACACTGGCGGGTTGCTGGTGGTACTCAGCGTCATTGGATGAAGAGCTAAACGCCCGGCAGACCGAAAAGCTTGATAAGGAGATGCAGGTTGCCCAGTTAAAGGAACAAGTGAAGCAGGTTTCTGATTTTGAAATCAGGAAGAAAGTCCTGGAAGACAAGAATCGGATTATTGATGAATTGGAAAAGTCACGTGGTGGCCCTGTCAAGGTGCTCGACCTTGTCAGTCAAAGCCTGGAACCATTGAAAGTGTGGCTCGTGAGAGTTGCGGTTACTGGGAAAGATATCGACCTTGAAGGTCGCGCGGCAACCAACGATGACGTGGTGGAATTCATGAACAACCTGCGCCGTACCGACTATTTTTCGAATATCAATCTTCAAGAAAGTCGCGCTGCGGTAGAGAACCAACTCAATATCTACCAGTTTAAACTTGGCTTCCGTCTCAAAGGATAAGAATCGTGAAGCTACCTTCCATTAATCTGGACCTCTTGCGATCGATCCCATTGCTTCAGAAGTTGGGACTTCTGCTCATGGTTCTTGCCGGGATTATCGTGGGCTTCTACTACTATGTCGCCGAGCCGAAAGCCACAGAGATTGTAGGGCTCCAGGGAATCATCGGCACGCTCGACAGCGAGATTCAAACGGTAACGATTAAAGTCAAGCATCTTGATGAACTCATTGCTGCCAGCAAGCAACTTGAGATCGAGCTTGCAAAAAAGAAAGAACGACTGCCGCCTGAAGAGGAGGCGGTCATGTTGCTCAAACAGGTATCAGACTTGGGGATTCGCCTTGGGCTCGACATTAAACTGTGGAAACCGAGTCTTAAAAGCGAAGATCCATCGAAGCTTTTTGTGCGTATGCCGGTGAACGTGGAGGTGTCAGGCGGCTACCATACCGCCGCCTTATTTTTCGATCGCATCAATGCGATGCCACGAATTGTGACTGTGTCAGGCCTCAAGATGGGCGCTCCCAAGTTTGAAAAGGGGCGTGTTCTTACGCAGATTGTGTTCGATCTTGTGGCCTATGCAGCACCTGAGGAAGCCAAGCTGGTTGCGGCGGTTCCGGCGATTCCTCAGAAGAAATAGGGCACAGGGTTTCTGACCTATGAGGGCCCAGAAGCGATGAACGTCATCTGTGAGAACTGGCGATTGACCATGAAGACAACAAGTATGATTTTAATTGGATGTGCCTGCCTGCTTGTCGCAGTTGATCTGGGCTTTACTGAGACAGGTATGAGTTCTCATATCGGACAAATTAGTCCAATGCGGCAGGATTCTTTAAAGGTGCCCTCTCTCAACGATGTGCCGAGGCACGCACCGTCTCCAACGCCTGCCGTGGAAACTGGCGATGGGAATGCTCAACCAGTTGCGCTTAATCCAATGGTGGAACCG
Source organism: Nitrospirota bacterium (assembly GCA_039932735.1). GTDB lineage: Bacteria > Nitrospirota > Nitrospiria > Nitrospirales > Nitrospiraceae > Palsa-1315. The sequence continues at coordinate 3,528 of JBDTPK010000065.1, read as the reverse complement.
GTGACCGTCCGCGCCTATGACCCTTCTGGACGGCGCGATCCGTTCGCGCCCGTGTTGGAACTGGTGGGACTCGGGCAGATTGACCCCACGTTACCTCCGCTCCAGCGTGTTGGGCTCACAGAGATGAACCTGATCGCCGTGATATGGGGAGCCTATGGTTATAGCGCGATGGTCCAGACTCCAGATGGAAATGGATATACGGTGCATCGAGGAACGCGCATTGGCCCCAACAATGGTGTGGTGAGCGCTGTCACGGAGAAAGGTATTGTGGTGCAAGAACGGTTTACAGATGTGTATGGGAGCAAACAGGAGCGGGAATATGTCAAGCTCCTTCACCCAAAAGAGGGCGTAGAATGATACCTAGGCGGACGACGACAACGACAGCATTTATTGGCATGCTCTCGGCGGTAGGAGCGCTCAGTGTCCCAATGGCGATACCGTCGATAGGGGCATCAACCGACGTGCCTGCTTTCGATTCAGGCTCGCCTCCGAGAGCTGAGGGGGAGCTGGCGCAGACTCTGACTCGCATTGATGTTCAGCGCGGTACAGACGATATCCGTGTCATCATCTCGGGTGATGGCAGACTGGCCCACGAGGTGACACGTCTTGATGAGCGGCGACTCATGATCGAAATTCCAGGGGTGACTTCTGCCATACGCAAGCCTGTCATACCTGTTAATCATCAGATTTTAAGGCAAGTACGTTTAGGTTATTATGCCGATAGAGTGCGGGTGGTATTGGATCTTGCCGGTATGGTGGCCTACTCGGTTAAACCTCAAGGCGCCAATCTTATTGTGACTCTTCGCGAAAGCGCCGTCACGGATAGGGGCGCAGATAGGGATTCGTACCGCGGCGCGGCGGTCCCAACCCTACAGGCGGGGAATCCTGTAATACTGCCAGTCCATGCGGAAGTGATCTCTCGGGTGGCACCGCGGACAATGGCCATGGTGCGCCGGTCTTCAGCGAAATTTCCTGTGCGGACTATCCAGATGACCTCCTCGGCAGATGGTGGGGAGGTCAGCACGCCAAAGGAAGATTTAGTTGTGGGAGAAACGCGTTATGTCGGTCGGCGCATATCGCTTGATTTCCAGCAGGCCGACATCAGTAATGTACTGCGCCTCATTGCCGAAGTGAGTGGGTTTAACATGGTTGTCGGTGAAGGGGTCAAGAGCAAGGTCACGATGAAGCTCGTGAGTGTGCCATGGGATCAGGCGCTCGATATGATTTTAAAGATGAATGGGTTAGGCAAGATCAGGCAGAGCAATATCCTGTGGATCGATTCGCTGGCGAACATTGCTAAACAGCAGAATGAAGAAGCGCTGGCGCAGGATGCCAAGGCGAAAGCAGAAGACCTGGTCGATCGGGTGTTCTATATTAGGAATCTCCAAGCGACAGAACTCATGACGTCTCTTCGACCGTATTTGAGCCCGAGAGGGTTAATGCAAATGAATCAAGGGTCCAATGCCTTAATCGTTCGGGATACGGAAAGCAAGATTGGGGTAATGAAGCAGTTGGTTGATGGGCTCGATCTCGAAGTGCCCCAAGTCCAAATCGAAGCGAGGATTGTACAGGCTGATACGACCTATTCTCGTTCGCTAGGGGTTCAGTGGGGTATCCAGAATGTGAACCAACTCGCAGGTAGTGGAGTGGCAAACTTCAAGTCGGGTACTGTCGGACCATTTGGGAATCAAGTATCTAATTTTTTGGTCAATCTTCCCGCCACCGTCGGTGGTTTGGTGTCAACGCCTGGTGTTGGTTTCACGATTGGAAAAACAGATGGAGCGTTGTTGGATGTGCGGTTGTCGGCAGGCGAGTTGCTCGGTCTGAGTAAAGTCATTGCCGCGCCGAAGGTCACGACCTTGGACAAGCGAGAGGCCAAGATCTCACAGGGAGAATCGATTCCGTTCCAGACGACATCTCTCCAGGGAACTCAGACGACCTTTGTAGATGCAAACTTGGAACTGAATGTGACTCCTCAGATTACCTCGCGAGATCCCAAGGACGTCGATAAGCAGATCATGTTGAAGGTTCGAGCAACCAGGAATGCTGTGGGTGCGAGAAGCAATCCGGCCGGTCCAAGTATCGATCGCCGCGAAGCCACTACGCAGGTCCTTATTCGCGATGGCGAGACCATGGTAATCGGCGGGGTCTTTATCGACACGCAGAACAACAGCGTAATTGGCATCCCGTACCTCTCTCGGGTGCCTGTTTTGGGATGGCTCTTCAAGCAGAAAACCGAGGCTGTATCGAAACAGGAGCTGCTTATCTTTTTAACCCCCAGTATTCTGAAGAGCTAGCAGGATGCTGGAAAAGTTGCTCAACATAAGAAGACGTTGTTTGGATTGTCTGGCCTGTCTGGTTTTTTGGTCGAGCGAAACTAACCAAATACCAAAAAAACAAACCAGATTATTGCAGTTGGACTAGGCAGACCAGGCTTGTCTCAGACGTTCGAACCGGTGAAGTTATCGCAACCCCACATCGTTTTTTCGCAGCCCGCTAGAAGCGAACCGTGAGCGCTTCATTGATGGGGAACTCAAGGGTAGTGAGCCCTCGCGGTTGGTATGTCACCACGATCCCCCAGCATATACTCTCCAGTCTGTTACGTATTTCAACATGATCGGTTTGTGATACCTCGTAGCCGAGATAACTACGAAGGTGAGCTGTATGCTGTGTTCAGCATCAGATTCATGAAGTTTAAGAGGGGACTTCTGCGACTGTGAAATGCGATCTTTGGGCCGTGCCGAGCATCTGAAAACCTTCTAGTTTTTGAACCGTTGTGGTACCATCCACCCCGATGTCAGCCATCGCAATTCATCATCGCCGGCGACAAAGCCGTTGGTGAATCTAGGCTTTCCTATCCAAGAAGAATCGGATGGGCAACTGGTCGATCAGGTCAGGAGAACCCATCATTGAGCAGGGTCGCTGTGGCAGAACAGATCGTGCCGGTCACCTTGGGGGAGCGGAGCTACGACATCGTCCTTCTTCCTGGGTTACTTGCGACGGTAGGTGATCGGCTCAGCGCCATGACGACTTCACCGAAGATCGGGGTGGTGACAGATAGGCATGTGGCAAGCCATTATCTTCAAAGGACTCTCCGCTCGCTTTGCAAGGCGGGATACGACCCGACTCCAATTATTTTGCCGCCGGGAGAACGAACAAAGACGCTCGGTACCATCGCCAAGATTCTCGATGTATTAGCCAAGCACAAGTTCGAACGGCAGTCCCTGTTGCTGGCCCTCGGTGGCGGAGTCATCGGTGATATTACCGGCTTTGCTGCTGCGATCTATCAACGAGGAATTCCATTCGTACAAGTGCCCACCACGCTTGTGGCACAGGTCGATTCCAGTGTCGGGGGCAAGACGGGTGTGGACCATCGGCTGGCAAAGAATCTCATCGGGGCTTTTTACCAGCCGCGCGCGGTATTGATCGATCCCCTCACGTTGCGCACTCTGCCACGTCGCGAATGGATCGCTGGGTTAGCTGAAGTGATCAAATACGGCATTATCGCCGACGAGGAGTTCTTCGCCT
>JBDTPK010000064.1:0-10163 GCA_039932735.1 Nitrospirota bacterium | reverse complement strand
GCCCCAACTCGGCCACCAGAATGCGCACGATGAACGGCGCCTTATACACTTCTTCAAAGGCCTGCTTAATCACCGGGGCAATGCCGTATTTCACCAGTCGCGACCCCGTGACGTCCGATGGCGAACGGTTAAATCCCTCGACATGGGCCATTTCCAGAAGACTAAAGCGAAGCTTTTCCAAATCTGTGGGGTGCCCCATCCCGCCCAACGCCAGCCGGTCATATATCTCATAGAGCTTCGGAGTCCCTTTGCTCACCGTCGTCAGAAGAATGCCCCCATCATAGGTCAAGGCAACGACCGGGCTCCCCTGCTTGAACTGTTCGTCGAGATACTGCCGCCGATTGCCGACCGCTTCCACCCAGCGATAAGGCTCTTCATACATAGCGCACCACCTGTGATTCATAGAGAGGTTTCAATGTCGCATCCGGGACCGTCTGCACACCGACCCCGCTAATCAGCTTGATGACAGGGTACAGACTCGCCTCCTGATTGACACCACCGGTCGCCGAATCGAACTCTGCTGCGCTCGTGAGCAATCGTAAGGCCTGAACCATCGCCTGTTCTTCTGATAGCATACTGAGTGGCTGCTCGCCCCACGTATTCAGATAGTGCAAGATCCCTCGGATCGTGGGGGAACCGGACCCGGATACGGCATATTCCACTCCTTCAAACTCCGCCCCGAGGATATCGTAGAAATAGATCTTGGCCGAGCCCTGCTCCAAGTCGTAGCCGGCAAACACCGGAACCACCGCACCCGTCCCGGCCAACGCCGCAGGCACATTGTCCTTCAAGAGTTTGGAAACTGCGCGCAGCTTGCCGTCGAAACTCAATTCTTGCAGCTGCGTCCTTCGGTAATATTTGAAGGAATGTTCTAGGACACGCACCATCTCATAGGCCGTCGCGGGGACCCCGGCAATCGCCATCACACTGTGCCGGTCGATCTCCAACACCTTGTCAGTGCGATCGTACATCACCATATTGCCGGCGGTCGCCCGCCGATCACCGGCGACCAGCACGCCATCGCGATACTTGAAGGCCAGAATCGTCGTGGCATTCGTCAATGCATGGCCAGTCCCCACCGCCGTCGGTACACCAACTGTGTAGCCCTGTTCCTTCAATAGCTGAAAAAAATCCCCTTGCATCCCCATTTTTACCTCGTTAGACGTGAGTCGTAAAACGTGAAAGGTTTTCGAATACGAGCATATGAACCACCGCCGCCCTTACTCTCACATTTCACTTTTTGCCCATTACGTTTTATTGTCCCGTCCGTTGCCGATACCGTTCCGCCTGCTTCGGATCGACCTTACGCATGCGCTTGAGCAAATTGTCCTTGTCGGGGGATCCGGGCTCAGGCCGTTTCGGCCCCCCGCCCTCATCGGACGGACTCGGGGCCTTTGGCATCGGACTGCCTGGCCCTTCCCGTCGTTCAGGCATCGAGATGTAGTTCATGATCGAGTCTCCTTTCCTCTGTTCCATGCGTTCAGCGCATCCACCGGGGATGCCGCACTCTCGAATATCTCGGCACAGGCTTGCACCGCCTCTGGCTCGAAGAGGTCGCCCATCTCTAATGTCCGAGGAAGCAGCCCACCGCTGAACTGAATGCGTTCCCATTGCATCGACTTGATCTGATCCTGAAACCGTCTGATGCAGAGGCCGCGAATCCTTCCGCGAGTATCAACCGGACCAGCCAGCAAGGCTGATTCAACATCTTGGTCTGACGTCATCCGCCAAGCCTTTCCTTCAGCTTCAAGCCCCAGAAAGAGCCCGCGATCAGGATTTACATTATGGTATTCCAAGTCCAAACTCGCCAGCCAGGGATCATCCCAGCCAATCTTCTCTTCCTGCATAAAGGTTTCCAACAGCCACAGCTTGGTCACCCAGTCGAGCTTCCCGATGAGTTGCCGTCGATCGCCGGTGAGTAAACTGAGCGTCGCGGCCCATTCGTAAAGAATCCAATCGGTCTCTGCGTCAGCACCGGCTAGATGCTTCTCGGCCGCGAGGTAGTACTGCCCTTGAATATCGAGGCCTGTGATGGTGCGGCCGTTCTTCTGGCGAACCGTCGTCTTCAGTTTCTGATCGCGAGAGAGCTGCTTCACCGCCGTGACTGGATGTTCTAACTCAAGAACTGGGGCAACGTTGCGCGCGATCAATTCCAATGCCAATTGCGTCGTCCCGACTTTCAGCGCCGTGCCGTACTCGCACATATTGGCATCGCCGATGATGAGATGGAGCCGCCGATATTTTTCCCGAATCGCATGTGGCTCGTCCCTCGTATTCAGAATCGGCCGGTTGTGCATGGTGTCGACGCTCAAATCCGTCTCCATGAAGTCGGCTCGTTGAGAGAGCTGATAGTGGCCCGGCACGAATGCACTCTCTTGACCTTCCACCCCCACTTTCCCGGCACCCGCAATGACTTGCCGGCTTACAAGAAACGGCAACAGCCCCGCAGTCAGCACAGGGAAGGAAATCGAGCGAGCAACAAGATAGTTATCGTGACAGCCATAACTGTGTCCGTGGAAATCCGTGTTGTTTTTATAGAGCTGCACATGCGGCCCGCCGAGCGTCTGGTTGCGCCGCTCCGCCGCCCGCTGGGCAATGCGTTCTCCAGCACGGTCATGTGCCAGGATATCTAAGAGCGTTCGGCATTCGGGCGTTGAATATTCTGGATGTGTATGATCGTTGTAGAAACGTGCACCGTTCGGAAGGACGAGGTCGCTCTTCATCTCATGAAACGAAAATGGCCGGTGGGCATCGACCTTGGCAAACTCGTCTTCTTCTTTATCCTGTTGCAGACCTGAGACTCGAAATCCTCGTGCATCCTCGTGCGGATCCTCACCGTCATAGTCCCAGCGCCGCTCGAACGAAGCCGTCAAATGTGCTCGCACCAGCTCCATCGATTCCACGACCGGATCGACCGAGTTTTGGTCTTCCCTCGTAATCCCATATTCCGTTTCGATGCCGAATAACCGTATCATACCGTTAGGCGTGAAACGTGAGACGTAAAATGAACAGGCTTGACCGAACAGAGCCTTTTCACTTTCTCCTACCCCTCACGCCTTACCCCTCACCCCTTACGTCTTCAAATAATTTGGTTGATCAATCGCTCTTCGGACTGCCGCCCTCTTCGGAACGACGAGACCCCCACCACCTGCTCCGGATGATGATCAAGGAGCTTGAGCCATTCTTCCGCCGCATCGTCTGGCGGCAACATCTCGCCCTCCCGGAATTCTGCATGTACGGAATCCACCAAATCGTCCAAGACCATACCGCCTTGCTCCGTCCCACCAGCCGCAATCACGCGATCGATGGCCTGTTCCTTCGCTCGTTGAACGATCGACGCCAAGATCGCGCCGCTGATCAGATCGCTCCGATAGAGGACCTTATTTTGCCCGCTTCGGAGTCTGATCGAGAGAAGCCGATTCTCATCGATCCGCGAGAAGATCGCAGAAAGCGCATGTTCGACAAGGTCGGCACAGGCTTTCTTCCGATCTCCGCCATGCTGATCGATCCATTGCCGGTCTAGCGGCAGATCGTCCGTGAGATACACGTTGAGAATCGCGGCTGCCGAATCACGATTCGGGCGGCTCACTTTGATCTTGCGATCAATACGGCCTGGTCGCAGCACGGCCGGGTCGATGAGATCGGGACGGTTCGAAGCCAGAATGATCACCACATCGCGCAGCGACTCGATCCCGTCCATCTCGGAACAGAACATCGGCACCAGGGTGCTGGAGATGTTGAATGACCGAGAGGCCCGTCTTGTGCCGAGAATTGATTCCGCCTCGTCGATAAAGATAAAGGGCAACGCGCCCTCTTTCCTGCGGGCACGAGCCTGGGCGAAAAGGTCCCGGACCATCCGTTCCGACTCCCCCAACCACATATTCAGAATCTCCGGTCCCTTGATGTGGAGGAAGGCTCCATGGGTCACCGGCGCCTTGTCCTCCTTCGCGCCGGAAGCTTCCTTGGCCGATTCTCCCACCAGCTTTGAGAGACTGGCGGCTGCCGCTTGTCCAATCAAGGTCTTGCCGCAGCCGGGAGGGCCATAGAGCAGGAATCCCTTGGGTTGAGTGAACTTGAAGCGCTGAAATGTGCCCGCATGGAGCAGGGGATACTCGATGGCTTTCTGAATAGCGGCGATCGCCTCCGTTTGCCCGCCGATCTGCTCCCATGTGACCGTGGGAACCTCGTCGAGCAAGTGAGACTTGGCTTTCCGATCTTCCAATTTCTCAATCGCCACGCGGAGGCTCGACTCGATACGCACCTCATCGCCGGCCTTGAGGTTTACGCCGACGAGATCGCTCGATCGTTGAAGGATCAAGACCTGCCGCCCCATCTCCTGTTCGAAACGAATCCGCCCATCGGCCAACGCTTCCGCCACTTTTAACACAGGCCCATTACGGTCATAGCCCAATATCTTAATCACCGCGTAGGCTTCGTTTACGAGAATCTGGGCACCGATCTTGAGATCGGCGGTCTCCACCCGTGGATCGACCGACGCATAAAACTCAGCGCCTCCCACCAGAATCCGTGCGAGGCCTTCACCCGGCACCTCAAGTAGGGTACCGACCCGATTGGCCGGCGCCGTGAGCTTCGCGATCACGTCGGCGACTTTCTTGAATTCAACCTCGCGCTGTTGCTGCGCCGCTTGCCCGAGAATTACAGCATGGCGCAACTTGTAGAGGATCTTCTGTCTGGGGTCGCTGTCAGGAAATAAGGAGAGACATTGCTCAATGAGATCAAGGGGGTCGGATCCCATACGCGTTGACGGATTCGAGGCATCCTCCGTCTTCTCCTTGGGTCCTGGGTCCTGTGGTTCAATGGGTCGGCGATCGCTCATCAGTGGTCCTCCATGCGGAACAGATGGATGATCCTACCATAGCGACCGCACGGATTGCCGATCAATTGACGACTTGGAGGGTCACGGATACACGCTCGTGGCGGGTCCCCCGTAGGATTTCAACCGCGACCTGATCGTTGACTTTGTGCCGTTCCATCACATCCATCAAGTCATCCAGAGTTCTGACTGGCTTGCCGTCGACCGCCGTGATGATGTCACCCAATTCCACCCGCCCGGTGACAGTCTCACGTGCACCCTTCAAGCCGGCCTGCTCCGCCCCACTGCCACGCGACACCTTTCCGATAATCAGACCCTTCACTCCCCAACGCTTGGCCATCGCATCGGGAACGAGCGAGACTCCGAGCCCCGGACGGATGAGTTTCCCGTACTTGATCAACTCCGGGACAATACGGTTGACCGTATCAACCGGCACGGCAAAGCCGATTCCCGCAAAGGCCCCGCTCGGACTGACAATCTGCGTATTGACCCCGATCAATCGACCGGCACTATCAAGCAGCGGGCCGCCGGAGTTTCCAGGATTGATGGCCGCATCGGTCTGAACGACCCCTTCAATCGTCCGGTTCGACAAGGACTTGATCGTCCGCCCCAAGGCACTCACCACGCCGGTCGTCAACGTATGATCGAGGCCGAACGGATTCCCGATCGCCAAGACTTTCTGTCCGACGCGCAAATCATGCGACGTCCCGATGGTGAGGGACGAGAGAGACTCTTCAGGCGCACGAATCTGCAGCACAGCCACATCGTGATCGGGATCAGCGCCGATAAGCGTGGCCTTATGCTCCGTCCGGTCTGCCAACATCACGGTGATCGAGCTCGCCCCGTAGACGACATGAAAATTGGTGACGATATGCCCCTGTCTGTTCCAGATGAATCCTGTCCCGGAACCTTGCGGAGCCTCAAAAAGATTGAACGACCAGGGGTCTCGTCGAATCGCCGTATTCGCAATGAAGACGACGGATTTCGTCGCCCGCTCGAACACGGCCATGGTGGCCCGTTCATCGATACCCAACTCAGCGGGCGAAGGCGTCACGACGCGCGGCTTCCCCTCAGGACCATCGTAGGCCCCTCCCAGCGGCTTCCCCCACTCCGCCATCGAGAAGGCAGGCCAGAGGCTGATGAGCAGGAATCCCGCTGTAACGACAGGTCCCCTCATCGCAATCATTCACCCATGATTTGGATAATGACTTCCCTGCTCCTTGATCTGGTATCGAAATCGACAAGCACAATCTGCTGCCAGGCCCCCAGCAGCAGCGCCCCGTCCAGGAAAGGAATGGTCATAGACGGCCCTTGCAGCTGACCGCGCAAGTGGCTGTGGCCATTGTCCTCACCGGCATTTCGCGTATTGTGCTGCCATGCAGGATCGGCCGGGACAGCCCGATCCCAGAACGCTTTGGTATCCGCCCTAATACCAGGTTCATCCTCGATGATCATCACCGACGCTGTGGTATGTTTGACGAATACGGTCACGATTCCGGCCAACAGCCTGGTCCCCGCAAGGGCGTCGACCACGGACCTCGTGATATTTTCGATCTGCGTGTCCCCCTGCATGGTGAGACGCAACGACACCGTTTTCACCGCCATCTCATGACTCCATCGCTCGGAGCGCTCGTCGCTCGCCCTGCGTATAGGCACAGCCACGAGCCTCCTCCAGAATGGCATCGAACTCGCCTTGCGCCGTCAATCGCCGTAGCGCCCCCATCACCGCGCCACTCAAGATGCCGTCCTGCTGCAGTTTCTCCAAATAGGCGAAGGCATCGATCAACGTTTCTTTCTTCCGCACATAGTAGTCCCGTCCACGACGGTGATTGCTATAGGCTTCAAACTGTTCGCAGGCAACAAGTATCTCCGCCAACTGCTTGACCCAGGGCTTGGCCGACGCCAGCTTCTCTGGATAATAATAATAGAGCATCACCTGCTGCATCCACGGCGCCCAGGCCACCCCCATCTTCTTGATAGCGGGTCGTACCGAACGCAGCCGACGAGCCAACCGACGCGAATAGCCCAGCCGCATCTCAACCTGCTCTTTGGCCCAAGTGGTTATCGGAATCCCATCGGCTGCCAACTCATGTCGGTATTGTCGGAGAAACGCTTCGGTTTCTCGCCCATAGGTCGTCGCTGGATGGAGGGCTCTCCATTCTCGCGGTCTGGTCGGAATGCCGTGCTCCTTCGCCCAGGACCAAATTTTTCCGAAGAGTCGGCGATCGAGCCCTGCACGGCCCAAGTCATGCAGCAGACACGCGATCTGATACTGACGGACCCGTTCGGCTCCATGGTCCATCGCCGTGGCCACTGCCGCGCACATGCGCGCAGTCCGCACCGCATGGGACCGATCATACCCGCGAATGATGCGACCGCGCTCTATGGGATGCGGATAGTCGTAGAGCGCCATGAGTTGCGTCAGGAGGGACCGTGGAACCAGGAGCGGAGCACTTCGTGAAATGGATGTCATTTGTGGTGGCAGCGGAAGGGTTGCGTGCAACTCCAACTTCGACGAGAATAGCGTTCGTGGAAAGAGCCTGTCAAGATGACCTACCGAGCAGAAGACTCGCTCAACCCATCGATCTTTGCTATGCTCGAACGAGTTCGGGGCGACGCGCCTTTCACAATCTGAGGAAGCCACCATGACGAGAAATCGAACGCGCGGGCGACTGAGCATTACCGTCATCCTAGTCGTTCTATTATGGCCAATGGTGCCAGAAAGCCGTGCCGCGCAGCTGGATCAACTCACCGACTTGACCGGCAAGGCTAGCGTCGTCGTCACCCTCAAAGGGCGGGATAATTTTACGAGCGAATACCGCTACGATGTCAGTGTCAGAAACCACTCGTCCGATGTGCTGATTGCCGACTCACTGGTGATCGTCCTTGATAAGATTACCAACCTTGCTGGTCAAGACCGAGAAGGGCTAACAGGGGAATCCTTCATCGGGCGGTTCGATATTTTTGGGCAAGACGGCGAAACCGATGACGCCAAGCCATTTTTCCGCATTCCAGTTGGCTCGACCCCAGACCTCGGCCCGCTGACCGACAGCCTCCCCGTCACGGTGCGCCTCAGAAACAAGGACTATGTCTCGGTCTTTACGCCTTACTTTAGAGTGCTGGGGGAAAAACGTCCGCCGCCTGAGGCAAAACAAACCCAAGCAGCAGCCCCAGTTCAGCCAGGAGTCACTGCGCCCCCCCCACATCATCACTCCGTCGACAAGCTGATTCAATTGTTGATCAAAAAGGGCGTGGTCACTGAAGAAGAATGGCGGAAGGCCAACCAGCCATGACGGATCCCACGTGCAAGGCCTGCCAAGGCAGCTGGCCGAAAGAAGACTATTTTATTGCAGACCTGGGCCTCTCTAAGGCCTATCTGCACGACGATCAATTTTTCCCAGGTTGGACCGTCGTCGTCTTCAAACGCCACGCGACAGAGCTGTTTCATCTTGCTTCCACAGAACGTATTCAGCTGATAGAGGAAGTGAACCTCGTCGCCAAGACCCTGGCACAGATCTATGAGGCTAGGAAGATCAACTATGAACTCCTTGGCAACCAACTTCCCCACATCCACTGGCATGTGATTCCCCGACTGGCCAACGACCCAGCTCCCCTTGAGCCAGTGTGGCGAGTGCAACATGAGCCCATGCTCCGTTCAGGGCTTGATCTCCAGCGCACAATCCAGCGCCTGCAGCGGCCATTAACCCACATTACTTTTGACGATTCGTCGCAAAATCCCGCAGTCGCCAAGTGAGACAGGCGCGCGGAGCCGTGAGGGAGGAAAGCATACTTGAAACAGTATGTTGACCGACCGAGTGGCGAGCCGGCTTCCCTAGACGCCGGGCCACCGCGTCTAGGCTTGTCGCAGCGGCGAATCCGCGATTGCAGCCGAAACGCTCATGAATCATGCGGGTTGAGAACGCCCGCTGAATCACGATCCGCGGCTTGCTTCAATGAAATCCACACGACCAATCGGCGCCGATTCGGTGCTATACTGCTGCCGTCCTTGCCACAGATCCGGAGGATTACAGGTTCCCAATGCGTCGTCGATTGGTGTTCGTGACTCTCTTGTTCACGTCATGCATTATTGAATTTCCCGTTCCTCCGTCATTCGCGCAAGCGCCGGAGAACACTCGGCCTCCGATAATCGAGTCTCCATCGCCCTCTTCAGAAACCTCGCCTACTCCAGTGCATACCGATGAGCTTCAGCTCCCCGAACTCTTATCGCATGAACGAGCGGACGCCGTGATGGAGCTGGGAGAATTGCGCACCGCAGTCCGTCTGTCGCCAGACAGCGCCGCCGACCGGCTGAAGTTGGCGCAAGGGCTTTACCGCATCGGTGATCTCGATGCCGCGCTCGATGAATGCCGCGTGGCGATCACGCTTGAGTCGAACAACGCCAACGCCCACTTACAACTTGGCATCACGTTGATGGCTAAGCAAGATGCACGTGCCGCAGCCCTAGCCTTGACGGACGCTATTCTGCTCGATCCTGAACTCACACATGCGCATTACAGCCTCGGGAGCGTCCACTACTCGCTCGGCCATCTCACAGCCGCGATCCAATCCTATCGCCGAGCCTTAGATCTACAACCGAACTTTCTCGACGCCCGCTATCGTCTTGCGCTGGTCTTGAAGCTGAGGAATCGACATCAGGAAGCGGTACAATTGATGGAGCATGCGGCAATCGGCGGAGTCCCACAGGCGCAGTACTTTATGGGGAACGCCTATCGCAACGGGCAGGGCATCGACAAGAATCTGGCACTCGCGATCCGTTGGTGGACTAAGGCCGTGGAGTTCGGCCAGCCGCGCGCAGCGGAATCCCTTTCACAGCTTCGTCGCCAAGCACTCTTGCCTGACCAGTCTGAGCGTCGTCGAAAAGATGCGTCCGAGGCCTTCCGCCAGTATCGCGACGAACTCTGGACTGCCTACCCGGATACCGAGAGAATCGACCAGACCGAATCATTGGGTATTGCCTTGCTCAAAGACGGCCAACCCTCCAACGGAGTCACAGTACTGTTTGCCGAAGCCTTTGCACTTGGTGAGACTGCGCACGACGAACTGGCACGCTTGTATGAAACCGGTCTCGATACCCGCCTCGCTCAATTCGATTCGCGTATCCTGGCCTGTTTTGGAACCACCGCTGCCGATGGTTTCATCCCGGCAAAGAAAGCGCTGGCGCGCATCTATGGCAAAGGCCTCGGGGTCACGCCGGATGTGCAGAAAGCCAAAGCGATGCTGAAGGGGCTGTCCAAGCAGGAAACAAAAGCCATCCTGAGCGAGATTGCAGGACGCAAGCAAAGGCCGTGAACGGTGACACGGAGGACTG
>JBDTPK010000063.1:0-10180 GCA_039932735.1 Nitrospirota bacterium | reverse complement strand
TGATTTCGACAGAAGAGGCCCGCGAATTGATCGAGGCGATCAATGAACAGCTCGGATCTGAGATGATTCAGTTCTATCCCGGGTTAGGCCACCGCCATCTTATGGTGTGGGTCAAGGGGAAGTCGCGAGGGGTCTGTGAGGACCCACAAGTAGTGGTCGGTCGACCGATTGCCGATGTGTTACCAAAGGGAGATGGATCTGACATTCTGTGGAAACTCATGGACGCCTCGTTTCAGATCTTGCGCGATCATCCTCTCAACGGTGAACGTCTGAAAGCGGATCAAAAACCGGCCAATTGTCTCTGGCTCTGGGGTCAAGGTCGAGCCATTCTCTGGCCGAGCCTCTCTGAGCGATTGAAGGTGTCTGGTGTGGTGGTCTCACAGAGCGATGTCCATCGCGGGCTCGGTATTATGGCCGGGCTCGAAGCCGTGGATGGCGAGCGATTGGCAGGCTCAGATCTTCGCACCCAAGCAGCGGTTGCCTTAGAGGAACTGAAGAAACATGATTTTGCGTATGTACATGTTGAGTTACCGGACGAGGTCGTCTACGGGTCGGATGTCGCGGCTAAGGTGAGGGGCATCGAAGCGGTCGATCGTGAGCTGGTAGGGCCACTGCTCGAAGGACTGTCCAATTTGGGCAGCCATCGCATCGTGGCGTTCTGCGATTCCGGCAACACCTATCATACCAAAGCTGGAGATAGCCTAGGGTTTTTTGCCTATCGTGACAGCGCCGCAGTCTCCTCTGACGGAACTGGACGGAGGTTTATCGAGGCTGACGCTCGATCTTCGACTGTGCCTTCTCGCGACGCATCGAAATTCGTGGTGCGACTGATCACCAAAGGATTTTGACGATTGTGGCGCTGATTGTCCAGAAATATGGGGGAACGTCCGTGGGCACGATCGATCGGATCCACCGAGTAGGTGACCGCATCGAGAGAGCGCACAAGGATGGCCATCGCGTGGTGGTGGTCTTGTCCGCAATGAGCGGCGAAACGGACCGATTGCTTCGGTTGGCGCATGAAGTCGCGCCGCTGCCGGATGATCGCGAACTCGATATGCTCCTGTCGACTGGAGAGCGGGTGACCATTGCCTTGTTGGCGATGGCCTTGCGGGCCAGAGGCTTGGATGCTCAGTCCTTCACGGGGCGCCAAGTCGGGATTATGACCGATAGTGCCCATACGAACGCACGAATTACCCGGGTGAGCGCGGAGCGAATACGCGAGGCGCTGCTCAAGGGGATCATCCCAGTGGTTGCCGGGTTTCAAGGGATCAACGAGCAGTCGGATGTCACGACGTTGGGGCGCGGAGGTTCCGATCTCACAGCCGTCGCATTGGCGGCGGCGCTGAAGGCCGATCGGTGCATTATTTTCACCGATGTCGACGGCGTCTACACGTCGGACCCCAACATCGTGCCGACGGCTCGATGCATCGACAAGATTTCCTATGAGGAAATGCTGGAAATGGCCAGTTTGGGCGCCAAAGTATTGCAGAGCCGTTCCGTCGAATTTGCTGCGAAATTCAACGTGCCGGTGGAGGTGAACTCCAGCTTCAACGAAGGAAAGGGGACGCTCGTGACGCGTGAAGATGAGGACATGGAAGCGGTCGCGGTGTCAGGAGTCACCGGTGATCGAAATCAGGCCAAGATCACGATTGTGGGCGTGCCGGACAAACCAGGGATTGCCTCCAAACTCTTTGGGCCGGTGGCCCAGGCCAACATCAACGTCGACATGATTATCCAGAATATGAGTCAGTCTGGCATGACGGATATTTCCTTTACAATTCCACGGGCAGACATCAAGAAAGCCTTGCCGCTGATTCAGGAGGTGGCGAAAGGAATCGACGCCAAATCGGTTGCCGTGACCGAGGCGATCGCGAAGGTCTCGCTGGTCGGTGTCGGAATGCGTTCTCATTCAGGAGTCGCCGCGAAGATGTTTGACGTCTTGGCTCAAGAAGGCGTGAACATTCTCATGATCAGCACGTCGGAGATCAAAATTTCCTGTGTGATCGATGAAAAGTATGCCGAACTCGCGATGCGTTCGCTCCATTCCGCATTCGGACTGGATCAGTCGCCGGCAGGGGTCCGAAACACAAAGCAGTTGACTCCAACGAGGTGAGCCTCGACGGGGTTATTCCGTTATTGGTATCGTCTTCCGTATGGCTCGAAAATCTTCACACTCACGATCCCCGCAAGGCAAGCCGGTTCGTCCTGCCTCGTCCGGTGCACCTCCGTCTGCCGCACGGTCAGCAACGCTGGAAATTTATGACACGACGTTACGGGACGGAGCCCAGGCTGAGGATGTCAGTTTCTCTGTTGAAGACAAGGTTCGGGTCGCCCAACAGTTAGATGGGTTGGGCGTGCAGTTCATTGAAGGTGGGTGGCCTGGGGCGAATCCCAAAGATATCGAGTTCTTTCAGACGATCAAGACCGTGCCGATGCAGACCGCGACGGTGGTGGCATTCGGGGCGACGAGAAAGTCGAGCAATGCAGTGCAAAAAGATTCGAATATCCGGGCGTTGCTGGAGGCAGAGACCACGATCATTACGCTTTTTGGAAAAACCTGGTCGCTCCACGTGACCGATGCGCTGGGTATTTCTCTGGCGAAGAATCTTGAACTCATCGGTGATTCCGTGGCCTATCTCCGCTCTAAAGGCCGGAGGGTGTTTTATGATGCGGAACATTTCTTTGACGGATACAAGACCAATCAGGACTACGCACTAGAGACCATTCGTCAGGCCGTTACGTCCGGGGCTGAGCGAGTGATTCTCTGCGATACCAACGGCGGGTCGATGCCCTGGGAGATCAAAGAAATCTGCCAGGTCGTTCGGCGGGAATGCTTGGTACCCTTGGGGATTCACGCTCACAACGATTGCGAAATGGCCGTCGCGAATTCGCTGGTGGCGATCGAAACAGGCGTGATGCAAGTGCAGGGGACGATTAACGGGATCGGCGAACGGTGCGGCAATGCCAATCTCTGTTCGATTATTCCCAATCTTGAACTGAAGATGAACCGTCCGGCATTGAAAGATCGCTTGAGCCATCTCAAGCGGGTCTCGGTATTCGTAGCGGAGATCGCGAATCTCATGCCCAATACGCATCAGCCCTATGTGGGGGATTCAGCGTTTGCCCACAAGGGCGGGGTCCATATCCATGCCGTGCTCAAGAATCCCGCGACTTATGAACATGTGATTCCGGGGTTGGTCGGCAATTGCCAGCGTGTACTGGTATCGGACGCGGCAGGTCGGAGCGGGTTGCTGGAGAAGGTCGAGGCGTATGGAATTAAATTGGAGAAGGGGCATGCCAAGTTGGAGGAGTTGATCGGCACGTTGAAGGAGCGTGAAAGTGAAGGATACCAATTCGAGGCGGCGGAAGGCTCCTTCGAGTTGCTTATGCGGAAAGCCATGGGGACGCATAGGCCGGCGTTCCAACTCCTGGGATTTCGAGTGATTGTCGAGAAAAGGCAAGACCAGGGCTCCTCGTCGTCCGAGGCTACTGTGATGGTGAAGGTTGGTGACGCGGTGGAACATGCCGCAGCAGTCGGAGCCGGTCCGGTCAACGCGCTCGACCATGCGTTGCGGAAATCATTGGAAAAATTCTATCCCCAGCTCCGAGAAGTTAAACTCCTTGATTACAAAGTGCGAGTTTTGTCGGCCAATCATGGGACAGAATCCAAGGTCCGGGTGTTGATCGAATCGGGCGATCATAAAGATAAATGGGGCACCGTCGGCGTGTCTGAGAACATTATGGAAGCGAGTTGGCAAGCGCTGGCAGATAGCATCGAATATAAGTTACTTGCCAGAGACGAATGAGTGGGCATCCGATCCGGCATCTTTCTTCTTGACAGCCCTTATAACCTCACGTAACTTATAGCGAAACTGGTCATTGTTCGTCGTAAGGTCACGGACGATTATTCAAGAAGTTTGCGCGAGTGTCGGAGAGGAACGCATGCGAAAGGCAGATATCGCGAACGAAATCTACAAGCAGGTCGGTATTTCTAAAAATGAAGCCGCAGATATCGTTGAACTCGTGTTGAATATGCTGAAAGAAGTGTTGCATAAGGGAGAGTCGGTCAAGATAGCCGGATTCGGAAACTTTGTGGTGCGCAGTAAAGGGGCGAGGAAGGGTCGAAACCCTCGAACCGGCGAAGAAATAGGCATCACACCTCGTCGCGTGGTCACGTTTCGTCCTAGTCAAGTGTTTAAAAAGTACGTCAATTCATAGTCTCATCAATCACCCTTAACTCATCCCACCACGAGGACCGGTCATGGGGAACGAGCCCAGGCTGGGTAGCAAGATCTTTTATAAGATCGGCGAAGTCAGCCAGATTGTCGAGCTACCGGCGTACGTATTGCGATTCTGGGAATCAGAATTCCCGTTTCTCAAGCCGAAAAAAAGTCGTGGGAATCAGCGGCTCTATGTGAGGCGAGAAGTCGAAACCGTGTTGGAGATCAAGCGGATGCTCTATGAAGAGGGACATACGCTGGCAGGGGTTAAGCGATATTGGGCCAGGCGAGGCCGGGTGGCAAACCAGCGGGTACGTCCCAAAGAACTTGCTCAGAAATTGCGAGGGAATCTCCAGGCGATTCTCAAAATTATGGAGTCGCATTCTCACTGACGACGGTCCATCTCGTCTCGTTCGAGCCGGTTGCATTCTAGCCTCCTCCAGAGGACAATGCGGGAGACGGTGAAAGTGAATAGAAAGTGTCGGGGCGTGGCGCAGCCCGGTAGCGTACTCGCTTGGGGTGCGAGTGGTCGGCCGTTCAAATCGGCTCGCCCCGACCAATACAGACCGCGCTGAGAACTGAGACGAACAGGATCGTATCGTACTCGGTTCTCAGCGCTCAGCAGTGAAACAGCGAGCTGCCGCCGGCAGCTTTTTTTGTCCCTGACGGACCCATGCGAATTTTGGTGACGAACGATGACGGGGTTCATTCGCCTGGTCTGACGGCGCTCGCCAAGGCGTTGTCAAGAGTGGGTGAGGTGTGGGTGGTTGCGCCGGACCGTGAACGGACTGCCGTGGCGCATGCGGTCACGCTCCATAAGCCGCTTAGAGTGCAGCAGCTTGGAACACGGATCTATGCGGTCAACGGCACGCCGGTCGACTGTGTGAATCTGGCCGTGCTGAAAGTCCTCTCGGCGCCGCCCGACCTCCTTGTATCGGGAATCAATAAAGGCGTGAATCTTGGCGACGACGTGTTGTATTCAGGAACAGTTTCGGCAGCAATGGAAGGAACGATCCTCGGTGTCCCCTCTATGGCGGTATCACAGGAGGGGCAGGGACATTTTTATTTCGATGCCGGCGCTCGGTATGCCGTTCGTATCGCTCGTTTGATTCTGAAAGATGGTTTGCCAGATGAGACGCTCGTGAATCTCAACATTCCGAATCGTCCGTTTGGGTCGATCACCGGAATCCGAGTCACCTGTCTCAGCCGCAGGCGCTTCGACAATCCGATCATTGAAAAGATCGATCCGCATGGCCGGACCTACTATTGGATCGCCGGGACTCGTGTGTCGTGGAGCCGAAGCAAGGACGCCGACCATGAGGCGCTTGAGCAAGGCGCGGTTTCGCTCACTCCCATTCATCTCGATACGACGAATCACGGGGCGTTGGATCGTTTCAAGAAGTGGGAAACGGTACGCCGACAAAATGCGCGTCGGGTGTCTGCATCGTCGAAACTGAAAAGCAAACAGAGGAGTTAGGGTGTTGTGGGGAACCTGATCGAAGCGATCATTACAGAGTTGAGCCGGTTTGTTGTCTCGATGATTTCAAGGTTCGGCTATACCGGCATTTTTCTCACCATGGCCATTGAGAGCGCCTGCATCCCATTGCCCAGCGAAATCATCATGCCCTTTGCCGGGTATCTTGTGACGTCGGGACAGTTCACGATGCTTGGCGTGACATTGGCCGGCGCTATTGGGAACGTCGCCGGATCGGTTGTGGCCTACTACGCCGGCGTGTGGGGCGGTCGGCCTTTCGTCGAGCGATACGGGCCCTATGTATTGGTGTCGCGAAAAGACATCGAGAGGGCGGATCGATGGTTCGCGAAATATGGCGATGCAGCCGTATTTTTCAGCCGGATGCTTCCGGTCATCCGGACCTTCATCTCGTTGCCGGCCGGCATCGCCAGAGTGAATATTTATCGGTTCATGCTCTACACGTTTCTCGGCGCGTTGCCCTGGTGCTATCTTTTGGCCTATATCGGCGTGAAAATGGGAGAGCAGTGGGAGCATCTGAGAGACTATTTCCACCAATTCGACATCGTGATCGGTCTTTGCTTGGCGCTCGCCGTGGGGTATTTTCTCTGGTCCCATTGGCCGAGGCGCCGCATTACTCCGGAGTTGTAACCAGCTCATGCTTTCGATCTACAACACGCTCACGGGGGAAAAAGAGCCTTTCCAGTCGCTCCAACCGAAGCTCGTGCGGATGTACGTTTGCGGCGTGACGGTCTACGACTACTGCCATATCGGCCATGCGCGTAGCGCGCTCGTATTCGAGGTCATGAGGCGATATCTCGAATTCAGCGGCTACCAGGTTGCATTCGTCAAAAACTTCACCGATGTAGACGACAAGATCATCAAGCGGGCGAATGAGCGAGGCGTATCGTGCGACTCGATCACTGCCGAGTATATCGAGGCCTACTATCAGGACATGGAGAAACTCGGGATCAGACCGGCGACGAATGAACCGAAAGCGACCGAGCATATAGCCGAAATCATTGAGCTGGTCAGCAGGCTGATTCAGAAGGGCCTCGCCTATGTAGTGGCTGGCAATGTCTATTTCCAGGTCGAGAAATACCAGCCCTATGGCCGTCTGTCCAAACGCAAGCTTGAGGACTTGCAGGCAGGCGCGCGGGTGGAGGTGGATGAACGGAAACGCCATCCGATGGATTTTGCGCTGTGGAAGAGCAGCAAGCCAGGCGAGCCGTCATGGGAGAGCCCTTGGGGCATGGGGCGCCCAGGTTGGCATATCGAATGTTCCGCCATGTCGATGCGCCATTTAGGAGAGACCTTCGATATTCACGGCGGAGGAATGGATCTCATTTTCCCCCATCATGAGAATGAAATCGCCCAATCCTGCGGCGCTACCGGCAAGGAGTTTGCGCGGTACTGGGTCCACAACGGGTTTGTGCAGATCAACCAGGAGAAGATGTCCAAGTCCCTGGGGAACTTTTTTACGATTCGTGAGATCTTTGAGAAGTCCGAGTGGCCTGAGGCGGAAACTGGAGAGATGTTGCGGTATTTTCTGCTCGGGACCAATTACCGCAGCCCGTTGGCTTTTTCTGACCAAGGTTTAGTGGAAGCCAAGAATGCAGTGGATGGGTTCTACGATCTGTTCACGCGGCTGAAGGAGTCTGAAGATAGATCCACGGCTGACAAGGAGCTGATGCCAGCGATCGAAGAACGCAAGGTTTCATTCCGCGACGCGATGGATGATGACTTCAACACATCAATGGCCATAGCGGTACTGCAGCGATTGAAAGGCGATCTCAATGAATTGCTGAACCGAGGCCTCTCAACGGAAGCGCGAAAGATTGCCGGAGAGGAATTCCGATCGTTTGGTAATAACCTGGGTTTGTTTCAGTTGGAGAGTTGGCAATTCAAACGGAACATAGTCATAAAGGCTGAGCCAGGCAGTTATCAAATTTCAGGTAAAGAAATAGACTTCAAGGTTGCGAAGCGCAATGAAGCCAGAAAACAGAAAGACTTCAAGAAGGCCGACGAGATTCGGCAGTTCCTCGCCTCCCACGGCATCGTCATCGAGGACAAGCCTGACGGCACCAGCCGGTGGAAGCGATAGTCCGTCGGAAATGATTTACGGGCTGCATGCCGTACGCGAAGCCTTGCGCGCTGGTTCGCGTCCGCTTCAGCGGCTGCTCGTGCTACGGATCGATCGGCAATTTTTCGATCTCGTGCAGCTGGCGAAAGTGCAGCGAGTCCCCGTTCACGTCGAGCCGGCATCTGCCTTCGATCGATTGGCGCCGGGCGGACACCACCAGGGTGTGATCGCGTTCATCGCGGCGAAATCCTACGACACGACGGAGCAGATTCTCGATCGGGCAAAGGCACGAGGTGAGCAGCCCTTCCTCGTACTCCTCGATGGGGTCGAAGATCCGCATAACTTGGGCGCGGTTTTGCGAACGGCCGAGGCAGCCGGTGTCCATGGGGTCTTCATCCCGGAACGTCGTGCAGTCGGCCTGACATCGGTGGTGGCGAAAGTATCGGCCGGAGCGCTCGATCACATCTCCGTCGGGCGTGTGGTCAATCTGATTCGTCTGATCCAGGACCTCAAAAAGATCGGCTTGTGGGTCTATGGCGTGGACCCACAGGCCGCGAAGCGCTACACCGACATCGACATGGCCGGACCGATTGCGCTGGTGCTTGGAGGGGAAGGAGAAGGTCTTCGCCCAGGGGTGCTGAAAGAGTGCGATGACCGCATCAGGATTCCCATGCAGGGCCGTGTGCAGTCGCTGAATGTTTCAGCTGCAGCAGCCGTCACGCTGTTCGAAGCGGTCCGCCAGCGTCGCAGGAATGTCGCGCCGACGCCTAGCGAATCTTAATCGTTCCCTCTTGGATCGCGGTTTTGAGCAGCTGAGCGGTGTTCGACACGCGCATCTTTTTCATCATGTTGGCCCGATGCGCCTCGACGGTCTTGACGCTGATCTTGAGTCGTTGACCGATTTCCTTGTTTTTGAACCCGGCCCAAATCAGTTCAAGAATCTCTTTCTCCCGGCTGGTGAGGGATTCAGGTCGCTTCTTGCGAGGGGGCGGAGTCAGATTGGCCAGAGAAGGTCTGGGTTTCGTCTTTGCGGTCCGTGGCATTATTGTGTTCTCCTTTAATGAATAACATAGTACGGTATAATTCACTTTGGTGGAGAAACGCGCAAGAACACGTCCTCCCCAACAGATTTCAGATTATAGAGAACTCTCTTGCCATAAGTAAACACTAGGATAGTGGCTCCAGTGAAGCTACCTAATTTATTTCATTTTGCCGGCGAAAAGTTTCGAGTGTTTCGAGCTGAAATCTATCTCTGAGCCGATTATGCATGAATGGCTGCTGTATCTTGTGGTCGGGACTCTCGGTGCGCTGATCGGCAGTTTTCTCAACGTCTGCATCTTCAGGTTGCCCCGAGGTGAGTCGATCGTCTGGCCCGGCTCCCACTGTCCCTCGTGCGGCCATCCGATTAAGTCCTACGACAATATTCCCCTGTTGAGCTATCTGTGGCTTGGTGGGCGCTGTCGGGCCTGCCGCGTGTCAATTTCGATGAGGTATCCCCTCGTCGAAGCGACCAACGCGCTCGGCTATCTCACCATATGCTGGTACTTCGGTCCAACCTGGACGGCTGCCTTCTATGCCCTGTTATTTTCGGCATTGATCGTGGTAACTGGAACGGATCTCAGTCATAAGATGATTCCCAATGTCATCACCCTACCGGGAATGGTGGTCGGACTTCTGGGCGCCGTGACCGTGTTGCCGGTGGGTTGGATAAATTCTGTTCTTGGTCTCACCGTGGGAGGCGGCATCCTCTGGCTTCTGGCCTGGCTGAGTCCCTATCTCTTCGGCAAGGAGGGAATGGGAGGTGGCGATATTAAGTTGCTGGCGATGATCGGTGCGTTTCTTGGCTGGAAGCCGGCGCTCCTCACCATCATGATCGGTTCGCTCACTGGTTCTATCATCGGCATCAGCTTGATCGCCCTGCGCATCATCAAGCGGGATGACTATATCCCCTTTGGCCCCTTCATTGTGTTAGGAGCTCTCCTCTCTCTGTTTTTCGCCCAGTCTCTCCTCGATTGGTATCAAGGGCTCCTTGGCCCTGGTTTCTAGGAGCCTGTCCGACCGTGATCGTGCGATTGCGGCGAACGATGGCCAAGTATGTGCCCTTGGTCCCCAAACATACGCACAGAATTTAAGCGTAGGTTATAGCTCCGCGTGCAACATTTCATGCCCGAGGTGATACAGCATTGCCATGCCAAAGACATGTGGTACGCACATGAGTATTGAAGACCGTGCCTGAGCCTCGGGCTCGCCTCGGCCATTCTTTGCGGATGATGGCGCGGGTTGAAACGCGCACCCAGCAAGCGGAGGTAGTACAAGTGTCGAGTCCACACTGTCACCAGTATTCGTAATGACAGTGTTTCGAACGGTGGGTACCGAATACCTCAGACCGAAGCGGTATCGCCCCAC
>JBDTPK010000062.1:0-10242 GCA_039932735.1 Nitrospirota bacterium | reverse complement strand
ACCAGGACCGCCCGACCACCAGAAAGTCCCGCGTCATCGCCCATAATCAGCAGATTGTGCGGTACGACGTGGAGCGCCGCGCGGAACTGAAGCCGGCGATGCAACGGCGGATTCTTCGCTACGTGGAATCGCGGTTACGAGAGATCTCCTGTCTTGTGGTGTCGGACTATGCCAAAGGGGTGGTGAGTGCCGCGCTGATGTTGGAACTCACACGGCTCGCCGCACTTCGCGGCATTCCCCTGGTCGTCGATCCGAAGGTCGAACACTTCAGCTACTACAAAGGGGCGACGGTCATCACGCCGAACCATCTCGAAGCGACACAAGCTGCCGGGGTGCATGGTGATGACGATCAGGCCAACAACGAGGCCGGCGCGATCATCCGACAGCGGTTAGGATGCCACGCGGTGCTCATTACGCGCGGCGAAAAAGGGATGAGTTTGTATGAAGGGCAGGACGTCTCCTGGCATATTCCCGCACAGGCCCGCCAAGTCTACGATGTCACTGGCGCGGGCGATACGGTAATCGGGACCTTGGCCCTTGCGCTGTCGACCGGTGCCTCGATGAGAGATGCGGCGACGTTGGCCAACCATGCTGCTGGTATCGTCGTCGGGATGGTTGGTACTGCGACCCTCTCGGCGCAACAGCTCTCGGAGTCGCTTGGCCATGACTAAGGCCACACCATCCGTCATGGTGGTAATTCCGGCCCGGTACGGGTCGTCGCGTTTTCCAGGAAAACCTCTGGTCATGCTTGGCCGGAAGCCCATGATCCAGCATGTGTATGAACAAGCAGCGGCCTGTCGTGTCGTGACGGACGTGCTCGTCGCCACCGACGACGAACGGATCAAACAGGCTGTGGAAGGATTTGGCGGACGCGCCGTGATGGTCGCCGGAGACTATCGAACAGGCACCGATCGAGTCGCCGGAATCGCACGCAGGTTTGGAGGGGACTATTTTCTCAATCTACAAGGAGATGAAATCCCGCTGCAGCCGGATTTGCTGACGGCTCTTATTGAGCCGTTCATCAAGAGCGGCGCAGGAATGGGCACATTGAAGCGCACGATCGATTCGACGGAGGATGTCCACAATCCCTCGGTGGTGAAGGTAGTCACGGACGATCTCGGCAACGCGCTCTATTTTTCACGCGCACCGATCCCGTTGGTGCGGGACGACACCGGCCGGCGAGTGGTCGAAGGGTTGCATTACATTCACCTCGGACTATACATGTTCCGGCGCGACACGCTCTTGAAATTCGCGTCCCTTCCCACAGGACGATTGGAGGATGCGGAGAAGCTCGAGCAGTTGCGAGCGTTGGAGCATGGCATTCCGATCAGAGTCTGGCAAACCACCCACGCCTCGTTACGGGTCGATACGCCGGAGGACGTCGAGTCGGTTGCGGAGAAGCTTCAACAGTTCTACGCCATCAAGAAAGAGTTGGACGGACTGAAGGCCTTGCACGTCAGCTAATGAAGATGGGCCTGTCAGCATGATACGATCCGGCAAGATGGGAGCTACGATGAGCAAGTTTATTTTTGTCACCGGCGGAGTCGTTTCTTCCTTGGGGAAAGGGCTCGCGTCGGCCTCAATCGGCAACCTGCTCGAAAGCCGAGGGTTGAAGATCACGTTCCTCAAGCTCGATCCCTATATCAACGTCGATCCCGGTACGATGAATCCCTATCAACATGGGGAAGTCTACGTGACGAACGACGGTGCGGAAACCGATTTGGACCTCGGTCACTATGAACGATATACGTCCCTGACACTTACCAAGGAAAGCAACTACACGACCGGCAGGATCTACCATTCGGTCATCACGAAAGAGCGTCGCGGCGACTATCTCGGTGGGACGGTGCAAGTGGTGCCTCACGTCACCGACGAGATCAAACAGTGCATCATGCGCATCTCCCAGGGGGTCGATGTGACGATCGTGGAGATCGGCGGCACGGTCGGTGACATCGAGAGCTTGCCCTTTCTCGAAGCGATTCGCCAGATGCCGTACGATGTCGGCCGTGAGAATGTGTTGTATGTCCACCTGACGCTGGTGCCATACATCGGCACAGCCGGTGAGTTGAAGACCAAACCAACGCAGCACTCAGTCAATAAGCTCCGAGAGATCGGTATCCAGCCGCATATTCTTCTTTGCCGGACGGACCGGTATCTGCCGCCCGAACTCAAGGGCAAGATTGCGATGTTCTGTAACGTCGAGAAAGACGCGGTGATTACGGCCAAGGATGTCGAAACGATTTATGAAGTGCCGATCGTGTTTCGGAAGGAAGGGCTGGACGAGCTGATCGTGCGCCTGCTCCAACTCGAGACCGGCCCGCCGAATCTGCGTGAATGGGATGCGATGGTCCAGAAGATCAAGTATCCCAAGCATGAAGTCTCGGTCGCCTTGGTCGGTAAGTATGCGGGGTTGAAAGAATGTTACAAGAGTCTCGCGGAATCGCTGGTCCATGGCGGCATCGACCATGAAACGCGGGTCAACATCGAGTGGATCGAATCAGAGGAGATTGAACGGCAAGGGACCGAGCGTATTCTGCGCGAGGTCGATGGCATCCTGGTGCCAGGCGGGTTCGGCGGGCGTGGGATCGAAGGCAAGATTGCGGCGATTCGCTATGCCAGAGAACATCAGATTCCGTTCCTCGGTTTGTGCTTGGGCATGCAGTGCGCGACGATCGAGTTTGCACGGAACGTGGCTGGATTGGCCGGGGCCAACAGTTCGGAGTTCGACGAAACCTCCTCCGATCCCGTCATTCATTTGATGTCGGATCAGCAGTCCGTCAGCGACAAGGGCGGGACGATGCGCCTGGGGTCCTATGTCTGTGTGCTGGGGGAGGGAACCCTGGCCCAAAAGATGTATGGAGTGAGCGAGGTGTGTGAGCGCCATCGGCATCGGTACGAGTTCAACAACGCGTACCGCGAGCGATTGCTGGCCAAGGGATTCGTGCTGAGCGGGCTTTCGCCGGATGGTCGGTTGGTTGAGATCATCGAACTACTCAATCATCCGTGGTTCCTGGCCACACAGTTCCATCCGGAATATAATTCGCGGCCACACCGCCCGCATCCGTTGTTTAGTGGATTTGTGGGGGCGGCCCTTCGCCGCAAATGCGGCCACTAGTTTGGGATGCTGAAACAGGCTCCCAACCTTGTTTTCGGCTCGACAAGATGCTCAACGTACCGTGCGAGGGTACGCCTCCGGTCTTGTCTTTACCTAGGCCGCGTTGGATAGCCTGTTTGAGCATCCCAGCAGAAACAGGTGATCTCAAGAAAAATGGCACACGAAGTCCAAATCGGTTCATTCACAGTCGGTGCGGGCCATCGGCAGTTTTTGATTGCCGGGCCCTGTGTCATCGAGGGCGAGCAGCTCGTGCTGGAGACGGCGGCGCGTACCGCTGAAATTGCTAAGGCTCTAGGGATGCCCTATATCTTCAAATCGTCCTTCGATAAGGCGAACCGGACCTCCATCCACTCCTATCGTGGGCCGGGCCTCAAGCAAGGCTTAGCAGTGCTGAAGAAGGTGAAGGATCAACTGGGCATTCCTGTCTTGACGGACGTCCATACGGAAGAACAGGCGACTGAGGCAGGGAATATCGTGGACGTGCTCCAGATTCCCGCGTTCCTCTGCCGGCAGACAGACTTGCTCATTGCCGCGGCGAAAACCGGCAAAGTCGTGAATGTGAAGAAGGGCCAGTTCCTCTCGCCGCAAGACATGGGTAATGCGGTGAAAAAAGTGGAGGACTCAGGAAACAACCGGATCGTGCTGACCGAACGGGGATCATCATTCGGTTATAACAATTTGGTCGTTGATATGAGGTCCTTTCCGGTCCTACGGAGTTTCGGCTACCCGGTGGTCTTCGACGCCACTCATAGTGTGCAGTTGCCGGGCGGTGGGGGAACTAAGTCCAGCGGCCAGCGGGAATTTGTCGAACCGTTGGCCTGCGCGGCAGCCGGGGTCGGAGTCGATGGTTTTTTCATGGAAGTGCATCCCAATCCCGATGAGGCCTTATCTGACGGACCCAATATGGTGCCGCTCCATCAGCTCAAAACGTTGCTTGAACGGATCATGCGGATATGCGACGCGTCACAACCACGAAAGTAACCAAGCAAAACGGCACTCGATCAGCGACGCCGAAGGGCCGGACGAGTCTGGACGTAGGCCGGCGTGTGTTGGACATCGAAGCCCGCGCCGTCCAGGCCCTCGTTGAGCGGCTTGATGGTGAGTTCTCGATGGCCGTGGATCTGCTCTACGACTGCAAGGGCAAAGTCGTCATTTCGGGCATGGGCAAGTCCGGTTTGATTGGGCAAAAGATTGCTGCCACGATGGCGAGTACCGGGACGCCGTCGTTTTTTCTCCATCCAGCCGAAGGACTCCACGGCGACCTGGGCATGTTGGCGCGCCGTGATGTCCTCCTTGCGATTTCGAACAGCGGAGAGACGCAGGAAATTTTGCAGCTCTTGCCCTTCACGGAGCGCATGGGCATTCCTGTTATGGCCATCGTCGGCCGAATGGGTTCGACGCTGGCGAAGAATTGTGCCGTCGCGTTGGATGTGTCTGTGGCAGAAGAGGCCTGTCCCATGGGGCTTGCGCCGACGGCGAGCACGACCGCGACGCTCGCCATGGGCGATGCCTTAGCCGTCGCGCTGCTTGAGAAGCGTGGGTTTAAGGAGCAAGACTTTGCACAATTCCATCCAGGTGGGACGCTGGGCCGCCGGTTGCTGGTGAAAGTGCGGGACGTCATGCATGTCGGGGGAGAGCTCCCTCAAGTGAAGGAGACGGTCTCGGCCCCGGAGGCCATCCTCGAAATGTCGGCGAAGAAGCTCGGCATGACCACGGTGGTTGATCGTGCCAGCACGCTGCTGGGAATCATTACCGACGGCGACCTGCGGAGGTTTCTCCAGCAAGGGGGGGATTTCTCCAAGGCCACCGCCGGGTCCTTGGCCTCCCGCCACCCGAAACTGATTGGACCGGATGAGCTGGCTGCCAAGGCGGTCGAAATGATGGAGCGATACTCCATTACCACGCTCGTGGTTGCAGACAACGCCAAGCGAATTGTTGGGGTTGTGCATTTGCACGATTTACTGAAACATGGCATCGTCTAAAACAGAATGCTGAAAAAAGAGAGCGGGGTAACCGGGACGATCCCTGCGCTCGCGCAACGCGCGGCCACCGAAGGCCTTCATTGGACACGCGCAGTTGGGACCAGCCTCGCCACCCCTAGTCAGTAATAGATCGCTACGGCCTTGCTCGTGGAACGGCGCATCCCGGCGCGCCGGGGCTGGGTGGGTGAGAAGACCGAACATTTTGAGCATCCTGTGAGATTGTGCTTTTTCCTGCGATGGTAGTTTTCCAGAAACCGGATAGCGGAGCAGGTTACTGATGAATCGCGTACTGGCGGCATGGAGATCGGTCGGGCAGGACTCGCTCAACCTGCCGAACTTCATTACACTCTCACGCATCCTCTTGATCCCTGTCTTCGTGGTGCTGTTCGCCACGCCGACCCCGACCCGATCCCTCAGCGCAGCTCTCGTCTTTATCGTGGCAGCCGTCACTGATTTGTTGGATGGCTATCTCGCTCGCCGTAACGGTCAAGTGACCACACTCGGGAAGCTCCTTGATCCCATCGCCGATAAGTTGTTGGTCCTCTCCGCCTTGATTCTTCTGGTCAACGTCGATCGTGTGAGCGCACTGGTCACGATATTGATCATCGCACGCGAAGTGGCGGTCACGGGTATTCGCGCCATTGC
This sequence comes from Nitrospirota bacterium, assembly GCA_039932735.1. Classification (GTDB taxonomy): domain Bacteria; phylum Nitrospirota; class Nitrospiria; order Nitrospirales; family Nitrospiraceae; genus Palsa-1315. Next base: position 4,500 of record JBDTPK010000062.1, on the reverse strand, counting down.
CGCAGGCGAAGGCATGGTGATCGCGGCTGAGACGACCGGCAAGTACAAGATGGCGCTACAAGTCGTAGCGATCGTGCTCTTGATTCTTGAAGACACGTTCTTGTCCAATCTGGGGAATTTGCATCTTGCCGGTATCGTGACGCTCTATTTATCGCTGGTGCTCGGCTATGTCTCGGGCGGTCAATATGTGTGGAGCTTCTGGAGGCAGGTCGTAGCCAAGGGCCTGTAGTAGGATGCTGAACAGCTTCATCGTCAGGTTTTCTTACCCGTGAAGCATGCATTGCATCTCGCAGGACGATTCACGAGTGATCCATTGACTCAATGAATCAATTCACGCACCGGCTGGCGATCCGCGTACGATCCACGAACAGCAAGGAATTGTTGGGCCTCCTTCTGCGGAAGTCTCGCATGTGTTCTCGGGCTATACTCTTCCCACCATTCATCTCCTGATCCATGAGCGAAGAACTCCTCTGTGCAGTGATGACGGTGCTTGGCTATGTGCTGGGGGCCGTGCCGTTCGGTCTCGTGGTATCGAAGGCGCTGGGCCTGCCCGATCCGCGAACGGTCGGGAGCAAGAATATCGGCTTCACGAATGTCCTGCGCGTGTCCGGCAAGATGGCGGGGATTCTCACGCTGCTTGGCGACTTGGGCAAGGGGTGGGTGTTCGGCTGGGCTGCAATGCACTGGCTCTCCGTTGAATCTTACATCATGGTCGTCGCGCTCGCGCCGATCCTGGGGCACCTCTTCTCGCCGTTTCTTGGTTTCAAAGGCGGGAAAGGCGTGGCGACGGCCGTGGGAGCGGTGCTAGGTCTCTCCCCCTCTCTCGGACTCCTCTTGTTGTTGATCTGGCTGGGGGCCGTCGCGATCTGGCGCTATTCCTCCGGCGGCGCGCTGGCAGCCTTTGCGTGTTTACCGATTGTGGCGATCGTGAACGAACAGAGACAGGAGTTTTTTGTTTTTTCAATGATCGTCAGCGCGCTGATCTGGGTTAAGCACAAAGACAATATCCTCCGGCTCTGGAATGGGACCGAGAGTAAAATAGGGCGGCAGAAGGAGTGACAGCGACGTCGGTTCTTTGTTCCAGGAACGCGCGCCCTGGGAAGGAGCATGAGAGGGCAGCCTGGACAATTTTTTGTGCTCGTGCAATGCGAGGCCTCCGAAGGGTGGGAGTGGAGCAGCCAGGCCATCCTTCTTACTCGCTGAGGCCGAACGATCAGGATCTGCTCCCTCAATGCGTGCAGTAGAGGACACTCTGGCTACTTCTCTTAGGGTGTATCCAACAACTAGACCCAGTCATTCAGCTTTGTGCTTCACGAGCGACGCTTCACGTGGGGGATTGATGCCGATCCTCTGGCCTGCAATTTCAGCTGAGTGCAAGCACGAACCGGCTAGGCGGTCCTCCTTGTCAGCCAGCGGCCTTTAGAAAAGACTCCCGACCCCTTTGGTTCGGAATTCGATCGATCTCCGTTTTCTCTTCCAATGAAAGCGGAGGCCATGCTGGGGGTTGATGTTCGGCTGAGCGCTGCTGAGAAGATGTGGGCGCGTAGGGAAAAAGTTCGGCGATAAAAATGAGTGAAGTAATAGGCAAGGTGCAGCTGTCGGCAAGAATGGTCATGCCGAAGGAGGTTCGTAACGCTGTAATTGATGATCGCGTGGGCTGTGGGAGAGTTTCAAGAATCATATTCTGATCCATGATGCGCGGTACTGTAGCATACGTATTATTTTTGTCTACCCCCCTCTAAAGGTGGGTAAGTAGATAGTGGCAGCAGTTTTGACATACAGTCGTTCGGCTCTACCATAAAACCGGATAAGGTTCCAGGAGCTACTATCGTAATGGTTGCCACTCGATTGTTTGCCTTCAGTCCTCTATCAAGAAATCTTCTCTGGCGTTGTGCCCGTCGTATTTGGTTTCTGTTTATCCTCAGGGCCTTTTGTCGCTTTGCCACATAAATAGCCGGCGCTGGCGGCTAGGATTCCTGTGGTGGCCGTCAGTTGCTCGTCAACCTTGGCTCGTATTGCTGCACCTTGGTCAAACAGCTCTGAAGCGAATATGAGCGGAGTGATAGGCAAGGCGCAGCTACTGACAAGAATGGTTACTCGGAAAAGGTTTGTAACGGTCTGATCGGCGGCTGCCTTGGATACGGAAGGGTATCAAAAATCATTTTATGATCCGTGATGCGCGGGACAATCTCGTTGCCGTGTGGCTGTTGCATACTGCTCAATTGGTCGCTGTCGTTCATGCCACGCAAGTAAAAGCAAATTGTGAGCCACGCCTAATGGCGTCTACGCATGGCGAAAAATGCGGAACTTTGAACTGCACAGGATTAAACTCAGTTCTGAGGTGAATCCTTTTCGATTCAGGGGTGAATCCAAACTCATTCGCCGCTGCTGAAGGAGTGATGGTAGAGGATGGATAGGTGAGTGAGCTCAATACCACGGTAAGTGAGTTAAGTGAGGTCCGTTCATTTTACCAGTTGGCTCTTCTTGCAGCCTTCCTGTAGCCATGATAGAGTTTTACTCAGTTAAACCAGAAGGGAGGGAAGGTCATGGCGCGCAAGACGTCAGTATTGGGATTCTCGGTAAGCCCGGCTCTGGCGAGAGAGTACGAGCGGCTTGCGGAATGCGAGGGGACGACCAAAAGCGACTTGTTCCGTCGCATGGTGACCACCTATAAGGCTGAGCGTGAGGAGGAAGCGTTTGTCGCGCTTCAGCGGAAGATGGCCCGCCGTGCTCGAAAGACCGGTGTGTTTACCGAGGAGGAGGTCGAACGGATCGTATTTGAGGGCCGCTGATGAAGGTGGTCTATGACACGAATGTGTTTGTGTCGGCATTCATCGTTCCGGGTAGCAAAGGGGAAGACGCACTTCTACTCGCGCAGCGCCACAAGGTTGATCTCTATAGTTCAGTACCTATCCTCACTGAAACCGCGCGGATCCATCGAGCAAAATTCGATGAGCCGGAGCACGATGTCACCGATGCACTCAAAATGATTGGTCGCGCGGCCACTTTTGTGCGTCCTTTGCGCACAGTGAGCCTGCTTGATGATTCACCCGACAACCGCATTCTTGAGTGTGCGGTGACGGCTCAGGCCGATCTCATTGTGACTGGCGACCACCACCTTCTCGATCTCAGAGAGTTCGAGGGAATCCCCATCGTGCGCCTTGCTGATTTTCTGAGGATGATCCCTTCGGAGTGATCGAGTGCTGTAATTGGCTTCAATCTGGCCAGTGGGGGAGGGCTCCAACCCCAGCGGCTCGATTTTGAAGAAGCATTACCGCCGGTTCTGTGGTATCAGTTCTCCTTATGCTGCCTCCCATTCCTTCCGGCTGGCGATCGTTGCTCAAAGAGGAGACGCGCAAGCCCTATTACCATGCACTTGATGCGTTTCTTGACAAGGAATTGGCCGCTGGGCAGACGATTCTGCCGGCCCGTCAGGATATCTTCAACGGGTTGGCCTCAACAGCGTTCGACCAGGTCCGCGTGCTGCTGGTCGGCCAGGACCCCTATCCCACGCCTGGTCATGCCCATGGCCTCTGCTTCTCTGTGCAGCCGACCGTTCGGCCTCTGCCTCCGTCGCTGCGAAATGTGTATCGGGAACTCTGTGAGGATGTCGGATGCCGGACCCCCAATAATGGGTATCTGGAACCTTGGGCTCGACAGGGGATGCTGATGCTCAATACGGTTCTCACGGTCCGGGTGCGCCAGGCCCATTCGCATCATGGACGCGGCTGGGAGCGATTCACCGATCGTATTTTCGAGCTGGTTGCGGCCAAGCGGACGCGGGTGGTCTTTGTTCTCTGGGGACGTGAAGCCCAAAAGAAGCGAGTGTTGATCACGCAATCGCACCATACCGTGATCGCCACGGCACACCCCTCCCCCTTGTCAGCCAGAAAGTTTTTCGGATGCAGGTGCTTCTCGCGCATCAATCGGGACCTTGTCGATGCGGGGTCTTCTCCGATTGACTGGCAGATTCCAGACATCTAGCGGATGCTTAAAAAGTACGCCAGCGGCGTTCTTGGCTCATCGAAATCCTCAACGTACCCCTGAGGGTGCGCCTCCGGTTTCGGCTCGCCTGTGGCCTTGCCCGCGGAACGGCGCGTCCCGGCGCGCCGGGGCTGGGTGGGTGAGAAGGGCAGCCTCTTTAAGCATCCTGCAAGAGTGGTTACCCGTTGGGCCACATGTTCGAACCTTCGAAGTTCGCGCGGGCAGAAATATGTGCAGAAATAGTTGTTCCGCAGCCTGCTAAGCGAGGACCATTGCCCCCGTACAGGTGTGGTCTTGTGAGGGCAGACTGTTTCTGAATCTTCTGCAACCCTTCTGTTAGAGACGGCCAGACAGACCAATTATTGCCCCATGATCTCCTGTCGTTACGGTCATCCTCTGTCTCCATCGCGAGTCTTTTCCAATCCGAAAATGAGTCTGAACGAAGGTCGGTGAATCTGAATGCCTGAACCCTGTTCTGACTCGGTCGGGTTCATCCATGCACGTGCTGCCGTGCCG
>JBDTPK010000061.1:0-10402 GCA_039932735.1 Nitrospirota bacterium | reverse complement strand
GTCGCTGCTGAGGTATCCTCCGCCCTGAACCCGTGAAACATTCGAGAAGTCTCTCTCTCCTGGCCGGCTTCTGCCATGACTGACTACGGCGTGCTTACAAATCTCCTCGTAATATTTACGGCGTCGATCGCCGTCGTTTTCGTATTCCATCAGTTCCGGCTTCCCTCGATCGCAGGGTTTTTGGTTGCCGGCGCGCTCATCGGACCCTATGGGTTGAATCTCATCTCGGACATCGGCACGGTCCAAGCGTTGGCGGAGATCGGGATCGTGCTGCTCCTCTTCACCATCGGCATCGAATTCTCGTTGGTGCATTTGGCCTCCATGCGCCGTCTCATATTTCTGGCGGCGCCGATCCAGGTCGGTGGCGTGCTGTTGATCGCGTGGCTCGGGGCGATGCTCGTCGGACTGTCCTGGCAGCAAGGGATGTTCTGGGGATTCCTCTTCTCCTTGAGCAGCACGGCGATCGTGCTGAAGACCTTGGCCGAACGAGGAGACAGCGACTCGATCCATGGCCGAGCCACAATCGGCATTCTCATCTTCCAGGATTTGGCCGTCGTGCCCATGATGTTGTTGACGCCGATTCTTGGCGGCCAATCGGAGGGAGACGGGCTGGCGATTCTGCTCACCTTGGGGAAGTCGGTCCTAGTCGTTGCGCTCGTCATTGCCGCCGCCTGGTATCTGGTCCCCAAGGTGTTGGGACATATCGTTCGCAGCCGCAGCCGTGAACTGTTCTTACTGACGATCATCGTGTCCTGTCTCGGCATCGCGTGGCTCACTTCGCTCGGTGGTCTCTCGTTGGCGTTGGGTGCGTTCATCGCCGGGTTGGTCATTTCTGAATCGGAGTATAGCCATCAGGCCATGGCCGAGGTGTTGCCATTCCGCGACAGTTTCAATAGCCTCTTCTTCGTATCGATCGGCATTCTTATGGACTGGCGGGTGCTATTTTCGCATCCGCTACCAGTGGCCGGATTACTCGTGGCGGTGCTGCTGGTGAAGTGTGTCGCCGGGGCTGGAGCGGTGCTGGTGGCGGAGGTCCCCGTACGCTCGGCGATTATGGTAGGTATCGCCCTGGCCCAGGTCGGAGAGTTCAGTTTCTTGTTGGCGCAACAAGGACAGGAGAGCGGTTTCTTGCGAGGCGATCCGTATCAGGTCTTTCTTGCGGTCTCGGTGCTCTCCATGATTGTCACGCCGTTTCTCATGCAGTGGTCACCGCACTTGGCTCGCCGTGTGGAGGCATGGCAGCGGCTTCGCCATTGGCTGCCTGGTCACACCACCGCCCACGTCCTGCAGACCGAAGGCAAGCAGATTCGGATGAAGGACCACGTCATTATTGTGGGGTATGGGTTGAACGGAAGGAATCTCGCTCGCGTTCTCGGTGAGACGGAGATCCCCTATCTCGCGTTGGATCTTGAGGGCGATATCGTCAGCCGCGAGGCGAAACAAGGGGTGCCCATTTACTACGGCGATGGCACGAATCCGAACGTATTGCGGCACATGAAGATCGAGGATGCAAAGGTGTTGGTGGTCGCCATTTCTGACCCGTTTATCACCCGGCGGGCCGTGCAGATCGCCAAGGGACTCAACCCCAAGCTCCATGTCGTCGTGCGGACTCGCTATCTGCGTGAATTGGAGGAGCTGCACCAACTCGGTGCGGACGATGTGGTGCCGGAGGAATTTGAAACCTCCATCGAGATCTTTGCCTTGGTGCTCCGCACCTACAAAATGCCGCAGGCTTTTGTGACGGAAAAGGCCAACAAGGTTCGCCGTGAAGGGTATGCACTGCTTCGCCGCAGCGAGTCCCCGGAGCTTTCGCATCACCTTCGTGACGGAACCTTGAACGATGCGGAAGTTGAAACCTGCCGCATCGAGAATGATTCGCCTGCGCAGGGGAAGACGTTGGCTGAGCTGTCGATCCTTGCCCACAGCGGTGTCTCGATCATCGCCTGGACGCACAGCGGGGTGACGCAGTCCAATCCCTCCGAGAACACCCGACTTCAGACCGGAGATATCGTGGTACTGCTGGGGTCTCGGGCGCAAATCCAGCGGGCGATCAGCCTCCTAATGGCGTCGACTGGGGAGTAAACTCTTCGTCGGAGCGTGCGGCGGCTGACGCGTCAACTCTTCCATCGAAGTGTGACTCGTTCTTTCAGCGGATGGTCGAGGGGTTGTCCGGTGTGCACCGATGCGAGATGCGCGGTTTTCAACTTGTAGTACCACTTGGCCGGTGTATCGGCGTCGTCGATGAGCATCAAGGCAGGCTTATAGCGCAACCCCACCGCCTGGCGTTCCATTGCCTCCCGATCCTGTGTCATGAAAATGTTGGCGAAATAGCGAAAGAGAGTCTTGGAAAATGGAACCCAACTGAGGCAGTTCCAGGCTGCGGTAAAGTCGATGCGGCATTGTTGATCGCTGATCGGCGTGACTGTGGCGCGACTGGATACGAAGAGCGATCCGCATTGGACAAATTCGAATCGCTGGTTAGGCAGCACAAAGTCGATGGTTGTCGTCAGCGGCCCGCCATAAAACAGGTTCAGGAGCTTGTACGGTCCACTGTTTGTTGACGGAGCGTGCGGCATCATGCGGAAGCCATGAGGAATCGGTTCAAACGTCTTGGCTTTTTCATGGATGCTGGCCTGGCTCCGCCACCAGGAACTTTGGTGCACAAAGGGTCCATGAGCCGGGTCCATCAAGCCGACGATGCCGTCGTCGATAGTGCAATCCAGCAGGGTTGAGATGTGAATCATCCGATAGGGAGACGAGGGGAGCGGCAGTGGCGGCACATCCGGAATGGCCTGGCTCGGTCGTTGAGGGTCGGGGACGAACACCCACACGTAGCCATCCCGTTCGCGGCAGGCGTAGGTCGTGATGCCGATTTTGTCGACGTGAATGGGAGAGCCTTCAACCAGCGCAGGAATCCCCCGGCAGCGGCCTGTCTGATCGAATTGCCACCCGTGGTAAGCACAGTGGACACAGTCGCCTTCCATTTTGCCGAAGGACAGCGGCATCCCGCGATGGGGGCAAATGTCGCGCATGGCCGCCACCGCACCCTGTGATGTCTTACAGACGAGGATCGGGAGGCCTAACAGGATGGTTCCCTTTAGGCTATCAGGAGCGAGTTCACTGCTCAGGCAAGCGGGATACCAGAAGCCGAAGAGCGGTGCGCTCCTGGATGGTTTAATCTCTGTGATGAAGTCGCTATTCATGGAAAGCATGAGATGGGAGGATCATCGGTTCGGCTGGAACTATATCCGGCATGCTGAGTGGGGTCAAGGTCGTTGGCTTGACAAGAAAAAGAAGCGGAGACTATAGTTAAAATTCCATAGAAATCACCAAATTCAGGCGGAGCTGACAGGAATGAGGGTGTCATGACAATCGCACAGATGGATCCAGCTGCGGCGTTGGCTAACCTACAGACCGCTAAGACTGACAGGGTGACGATCGTGCTGCTGAGCGGGGACATGGACCGAGCGATGGCGGCGTTCATCATCGCCACCGGGGCCGCCGCCATGGGGATGCAAGTGACTGTCTTTTTCACCTTCTGGGGACTCAATGCCATTCGTCGGAAAGGCGCGGCCAGCTCTGCGAAAGACTGGCTCCGTCGGATGTTCGGCATGCTGAATAAAGGGGGTGCTGATAGCCTTCCTCTCTCGCGGTTCCATTTTGGGGGACTGGGCACGAAGATGATGCAAACGGTCATGAAGCAAAACCGGATGCCGGGTGTGCCGGAACTCATGGAGACGGCGCTGGACCTGGGTGTTCACTTTATTGCTTGCACGACGACCATGGGGCTGATGGGAATCACGAAAGATACGCTGATTGAGGGTATCGATCAGTTTGCAGGGGTGACCACCTATCTTGCGGAAGCCCGGCAAGGCAGTGTGAATTTGTTTATTTAGGGTCGAGCCTACGCCGTACCTCAACCTCAGCCTTCAGGAGTTGTGAATGCCACATGCCGATGTGAAGCTCGATACGCTCGGGTACTTTTGCCCGATGCCGATTATCATGACTTTGAAGAAGATCAAGGAACTGACGCTGGGCCAGGTCCTTGAAGTCGTCTCGGACGACGAAGGCATCAAAAAGGACATGCCGGCCTGGTGCGACACGACCGGCCATCAGATGGTTGGGCTCGAGGAAGAACAGACGAAGTCGGGAATGATCTATAAAGCGTTTGTCAGAAAGACGAAATAACCGCACAGTAGAGACTTAGTCGCAACCGAGAAGCCGGAGGGATGATAATCAGACCTCCGGCTTCGTTGTTTTGATTTTCGATGGGGCAGGACGTGGATCGAATCGTCGGGTGTGTGCCGAACTTCAGTGAGGGGCGAAGTCGGGCGACGGTGTGTGCGCTGGTGCATGCCGTGGAGTCCGTGCCGGGGGTCTGGTTGTTGGACCAGACGATGGATCGGGACCACCATCGTTCCGTCTTGAGCTTTGCCGGCGAACCAGACGCCGTCGCTGAAGCGGCCTTCCGCGCCATTCGCATGGCGACCGATCTGATCGATCTACGGAAGCACAAGGGCGTCCATCCTCGCGTGGGTGCTACGGATGTCGTGCCTTTCGTGCCGGTGCGTGGTGCAACGATGCAGGATTGTATCCATCTGGCGAAGGAGTTGGGGCAACGGGTAGGAACAGAGCTGGAGATCCCGGTATTTTTCTACGAACACGCGGCACTGCATCGTGATCATGCTCCGCTCGAATCGGTCCGCCGAGGAGGGCTTCAAGGCCTTGCGTTCCGCATGGCTTCCGATCCGGACTGGACACCGGATTGTGGCCCTCCCCAACTTCATAAAACGGCCGGCGCCGTGGTGATTGGAGCGCGACCTCCCTTGATCGCCTTTAATGTGAATCTCCGCTCAATGGATCTGGCGTTGGCCCGATCCATCGCAAAAGACATTCGTCAATCGAACGGAGGGCTGCCTCATCTCAAAGCGATCGGTGTGGAGTTAGCCAGTCGACAGATGGTGCAGGTCGCCATGAATCTCACCGATTTCATCATCACGCCTCTCCATGTCGCGTTTGAAGCTGTCAGAGCCCGAGCCGCTGAGCAAGGTGTGGCGGTAGCGGGGAGCGAAGTGATCGGGCTTGTACCCCAAGCAGCACTGGCTCAGGCCGCCGCGAATAGCTTGGAGCTCGAACAGTTCGATTCAACGCAGGTACTTGAAATGAGATTGGAGACTCGGCTGTTTGGTGAACTGGCTCGACAGGCTTCGTCTCACGAACAGAAGTCGGTTGATATGCACACACAATCCATCGCGGACTTTTTGGACGCGGTGGCTGCGGCGACCCCGATTCCGGCCGGCGGCACGGTCGCGGCCTTGGTGGGCGCCCTCGCGGCTTCGCTGGGGATCATGGGCGCGCGCCTCAGCCGGCAACGAGGAGTAGAACATCGACTGGGTAAAATTGGCCAGCGGCTTCGTGATCTCATGCAAGCGGACGGCGATGCCTATCAGCAGTTTCTGCAAGCCACGAAGCTTGCGAAGACAGACCGGACTCGCTCCGCCGCCTTGTCATCTGCGCTCCATCTGGCGACGGAGATTCCGCTGGAAATCGCCGAACAGGCGATAGAGGCTGGAGCGCTTCTTCATGCCTGCTCAGCAGGAGTGAAGGCACGCGTTCGCTCTGATCTCACTGTTGGGCTGGTGCTGGCGATCGCTGCAGCCGATGCAGGATGTCACACAGTTGAGGAAAACATAAATATTCAACGCAGTCAACGACTTAAGTCTTCTCTTTGCGATCGGATTCAGCATATAACAATCCGCCTTGAGGAACTCAGGGGGCTATGTTACATTACGCCCCTTGATCACAGCCGATCCGGCACGAGAAAAAAACCTGTACAGGCACCGCCTGGGAAAGTAGATAGACGGAAAGAATGGAAATCAAAGTCTTCAATAATAACGTCGAGAAAGCTCTCAAAGTTGCCAAGAAGAAGCTCGCGGGCGAAGGACTCTTCCGGGAACTGAAGCGTCGTCGGTTTTACGAAAAGCCGAGCGTGAGGAAGAAAGCCAAAGAACGTGAGGCGCAGCGGCGGCGTCAAAAGTGGTTATCGAAGCGTAAGCCAGAGTAAGCGTCCTTCCACGGGCTCGCCCATTCGGTTGATCGCATTTCTCCCAAGGCCCTCAGATTTCTTCCTCATCCATGCGCCAGGACCAGATCACTGCTGCGCTTCGAATTGTGAAGCGCGAGATTCGGCAGTGGGAGGAGCCGGTCCTCGGCATCGTGTCGCGCGAGTCGAACCGAGATTCTTTTCGCATCCTCATATCCTGCCTCCTCAGCCTCCGGACCAAAGACAAGACGACCAGTGAAGCCAGTGCCAGGCTATTCGCACTGGCGCATCAGCCCGCCACAATGTTGACCCTCCCGCTCCAGAAGATCGAACGTGCCATCTATCCCGTCGGGTTCTACCGGACAAAAGCCAAATCCATTCATGCTATTTGTCGTCGCCTTCAGGACGTCTATGGGGGAACGGTTCCCGACTCTATCGAGGAGCTGGTTACACTGTCGGGGGTCGGCCGGAAAACGGCGAATTTGCTGGTGACGGTCGGCTATGGCAAGCCCGGCATCTGCGTGGATATCCATGTGCATCGGATCAGTAATCGCTGGGGCTATGTGAAGACGAAGACACCGGAGGACACTGAACAGGCACTGCGCCGGAAATTGCCGGCACAGCATTGGATCACCTTCAACGATTTACTTGTTCCCTATGGGCAGAATCTCTGCCAACCGGTCTCGCCATTCTGCAGCCAGTGCAAAATCACCGAATATTGCGATCGGGTGGGAGTTAAAAGATCACGTTAGGGGTAAGGCGTGAGATCCGCCGTCGCCTGACACCTCAGGGCAGATAGCAGGTTCCGAGAAAATGTATTGTGCCACAACCGGCAGGCGCTTCCGTGGGATATTCAAAACGTTTGTTCAGCAAGGCCGCAGGCGAGTCGAAACCGGACGCGTACCCTCTGGGGTACATTGAGGATTTCGATGAGCCGAGAACGAAGCTGGCGTGATTTTTCAGTCTCCCACTATATGAAGAGCTTCGTTTCCGCATCAGAAGTCAGCGCAATAATGGCAGGGAGCCCCATGACTTCATCAACGTTCTTTTCAACTGCGGCGCTGTCCACGCCCATGTATTCCAGGCCGGCACTGCAGGCAATCAGGCGAAACTTCCCGACGTGTTTGGCGTCCTGAAACATTTCCGAAATCTTCGGTACCTTCTTCTCCTTCAAGAGCCGCGCCACCTCGTCTGCCGATGAGGCATATTCCGGCGGAAAGTCGATCACGTCGATCTTCCCCTCGGCCAGCTTCTTGATCGTCCAGAACAAGAGGATCACGATCACGTCCTTCCCCATCGCTGCGGCGGTGAGTCCAAGGGTTGCGACCTGATGCAGCGTATCGTAGGTGGCGTGATGGGCGAAGATGACGAACTTGGGTTGAGGCGGCATGGTCGGTAGCTACTCCTTTGTGGCGCGCGTCTTGACGCTGTTCACATAATCGGTAATGGCCGCATCGACTTCGTCCGTGGTCATGGGACGGTCATGCGTTTCACTCTCGTCTACGAGATAGGTATCGTGCTCTTTTTCCTGCCGCAAGACGACGGAATTCTCCGGCGTCACTTCGATCAGCATAAACCACTCGTGTGCCCCATGTGTGATGACGACTTCTTTGCCCAGACCTTTTTCCCTCATCTCGATGTGAAGATCGTCCGATGCGCAAATGGCGGAAGGAATCGTCAACAGTCCTGTGCCTAGGACCGCGATCCCCAGCAAGGCGCTGATCTGAAGGCTGAAGGGCGAACGACGCGACATGGCAGCGCGATTATAGCCCGCCGAGAAACATGCCGTAAACATTCGACTCGGAGCCTGTCAGACTTAGCCGTTCGTGGCGAGGCGAAGGAGGTGCGGCCAGATGCGAGATCGAAGGCCGAGGGAAACCGGAGGCATGTTCGCTAGAATACGCTGAGGGATTTTTCGAACCGAGTACGACGCAGATGGTCGCGGATCGTTCGCTGCTGAAGCATGGTCTCTGTCGGACAGGCACCCAGGCTTGGCCCCTGGCTTGAGTGCCCCCAGGTCACATGCTAGGATGCGCGGTGCATGGATGACTTATTTGCGACAGTTCAGCAATGGGTTCCGGTTGATGTGCTCATCGGCCTCACCGTGGCTTCGGTCGTCGGATTTATCGGTTCGCTGATTGCCATCCCATGGATTCTCGTGCGCTTGCCGTCCGATTACTTTGACACACGTACTCCCCGCCATTGGATGAAAGACCATCATCCAATGCTGCGCCTGTCGGGGTTGGTCGTCAAGAACGTCGTCGGGATTGTATTCCTGTTGGCCGGTATTGCCATGCTGTTTTTGCCGGGGCAGGGCCTGCTGACGATGCTGATCGGGATCTCCCTCATGGATTTCCCTAAAAAACGTGAGCTGGAGGCGAAAATGGTCAGCCAGCCGACCTTGCTGGGCGTCATTAATGGCATGCGCCGTAAGTTTGATAAACCACCGCTGATACTGGCTCCCGGTCCGTAACCCCCTTACCCCCCATGCCGAGCACCGAGTCCAGCCGCAAGACGCTCTACCTGATCGATGGGAGCGCCTATATCTATCGTGCCTTCTTTGCCCTGCCGGCCCTGAATAATTCCCAAGGCCTCCAGACCAACGCCATCCTTGGTTTTACGACGACATTGCTGAAGATCATTCGTGAACGGAAGCCGGACGGCCTCGTTGTGGCATTCGACGAAAAGGGTCCAACATTGCGCCACGAGGAGTACACGGCCTACAAGGCGCAGCGCCCACCGATGCCGGAAGGCATGAGCGCCCAGATTCCCTACATCCATCGCGTCGTGGATGCCCTGAACATTCCTGCCGTCCGGCAAGCCGGCTACGAGGCAGATGACTTGATCGGCACGCTGGCGCACCAGGCTGAGCAGGCTGGGTTCGACGTCGTCATCGTCACCGGCGACAAGGACATGTTCCAACTTCTGACGCCTCACGTGCGCATCTACGACCCGGTGAAAGACAAGTGGCTGGGCGAAGTGGAATGCGTAGAACGCTTCGGTGTGGAACCGGCGCGCGTCGTGGAGATCATGGGGCTCATGGGCGATGCGGCGGACAATATTCCCGGCGTGAAGGGCATCGGTGAAAAAACGGCGATGAAGCTGATCGCCCAGTTCAATACGATTGAAGAACTCCTACGTCGTGTTGAGGAGGTCACGCCGCCTCGGATCAAAGCCTTGTTGGTCGACCAGGCCGAGAGCGCCCGCCTTAGCCGGAGGCTGGCGACCATTCAACTGGATAGTCCCGTGGCATTCGAACCTGCGACCTATCACCTGAAACCTCCACATCAGGACCAGCTTACCGAGTTATTGCGCGAGCTGGGGTTCACCACGCTTCTCAAATCATTTCAGCCGTCGTTCTCACATGCTGAGGCGAATGCGGTTGAGACGGAGCTTGTTCAAGATGAACCCTCCGCACAGCGATTCGTGGAGGGATTGCCCAAGGGCCGCGCGCTTGGCGTCCAATGTCTGCTCTCCCCCAGACCAGGCGTACAGGCGGATGTGCAGGGAATCGCGCTGTCTGTGGGAGAGAAGACCGCGTTCATCCCGCTTGACGTCAAAACATACATGCGATCGATCATTGCGTTGCTGCATGATTCCACCAGAACCAAGGTGGTCCACGATCTGAAATCGACCTTGCTGGCCTTTCACCGCATTGGAGTCACACTCGCGGGCCCCTATCTGGACACCATGGTGGCCGACTATCTGCTCAATCCGAATCGCCGAGATCATCAGCTTGAGACGGTCGCGTTTGAAGTGCTGGACCATCGGATTGGGGGCGGAAAGAAGAACAACGACGACCCGAAATCCCTGTTCGACGACGAGGACACCGGATCGCGCGAGGAGGCAGCAGAGGCCGCATCGGTGCTGGCCAAGCTCGCCCAGCCCATGACGGAACGATTGTCGGAACAGGGGAGCCTCACGCTCTTCACCGACGTGGAAATGCCGCTGGTGCCGGTGTTGGCCGAGATCGAGCGGAACGGATTCTTATTGGATGTCGAGGGGCTGCGCACGCTCAGCAAGGAATTGGAACGGGATCTCGGCAAGATCATGGAGACCATCGCCGTGGTGGCCGGCGGCGAGTTCAATATCAATTCACCGAAGCAGCTCGCCACAGTGCTGTTCGAGAAGTTGGGACTCAAGCCGATCAGGAAGACCAAGACTGGCTACTCGACCGACGAAGACACACTGACGCAGTTGGCGACACAGCATGAATTGCCCGCGCAGATCGTGAACTACCGGAGCCTCAGTAAACTCAAGTCCACCTATGTGGATGCACTACCAGAACTCGTGAATCCGGAGAGCAAGCGGCTCCATACGTCGCTCAATCAGACCGTCGCGGCGACCGGGCGGCTCTCC
>JBDTPK010000060.1:0-10404 GCA_039932735.1 Nitrospirota bacterium | reverse complement strand
GCTATCTCCCGTTCCTTGCCACGACGGGAAACATTACTCCGTTTGTCGGACTGCTGGGGACCGTGATGGGAATCATTGATGCGTTTCGTGAGATCGGCACCCAAGGGACGGCCAGTATTTCTGCTGTCGCTCCCGGCGTGGCAGAAGCGCTCGTCGCGACGGCAGCCGGTCTGTTCACCGCCATCCCAGCAGTAATTGCCTATAATTATTTTCTCGTACGGATTCGCAACACGGCATTCCGATTGGACTCGGTCACCATCGAGCTTTTAGCGTCCCTCTCGACTGCTGCATCGAAGACGAAACCAGTTCCGGTCGGAGTTCAAGGATGACCCTTGAGTCTCGGCACCGCCGCTTTCTGGCAGAGATCAACGTTATCCCTCTCGTCGATGTGATACTCGTCCTCTTAGTAGTTTTCATGGTCACCGCGCCGATGTTGTATCGAGGGATGGATATTAAGTTGCCGACTTCTGCTACGAATTCCATCAAACCGGAAATGCGCACGGTGCTCACGATCGAAAAGGATCAACGGCTGTATCTCGACAAAGATCCAGTTGGGGTGGCTCAGCTGGAACAGAAATTGAAAATCTTGAAACAAGACCATCCCGATGTGTCACTGTATCTCAGAGCTGATCGCGACGTGCCCTACGGTGTTGTGGTGCAAGTGATGGATGGTGTGAAGAAAGCCGGAATCGAGAAGATCGGGATGGTGACGGAGCCGATGGGACCTGAGCGTGTAGGAGCACCACAAATCTCGGGTCTCACGCCGCGAAAAAATTGATGCAACGTACGCGAGGGGCTGGTTGTTATGGCATCCCAGGCGTCGCTCCTCTCAGGTTCATGGTTCGATCAAGGCGATCAATCCAAGCTGTCCGCTCGACTGACGCGAACACTGGTCCTGTCGCTTGTCATGCACGTGATCGTCTTGCTGATCGCCGTGGGGATTGGGCTTCCGCAGCATGGTGAACGACCTTTGACGTCCGTGGAAGTGTCGTTGGTCAGTCTGCCGGTGCCCGAACGGCCAACCGAGTCTGCCAAGCCAGTCGAGTCGGCAAACGTGCCAGCCCCCAAGCCGATACCGGCTCCAGTAGTTAAGGCGGTGACTCCCAGTGCAGCCCCTTCCTCCGCACCGCCAAAGGGCGAGAAGAGAAGGGACATGATGAAGGATCTTGATCTGCCACCGGATGCGCCGAAGTTTGGAGAGTTGAGCCCTGCAACAAAATCAGTGGCTCGGCCCCAACAGGCGGCGAAGGTGCCGGATATTCCGCGTGTCCCAGATGTGGGGCAAGACCCGGGCGCGAAGATTCCGCAGCGGCCTACAGTCAGCGAGGATCTGAATCGTGAATTGGAAGAAGAGCTCAAAAAGATTAAGCAGTTTCAACCGGCGGCCAAGTTGGAGATCCCAAAAGACGTGCAACCGAGCGAGACCTCGGTCAAGCCGGCGCCTCTTCAAGAAGCAAAAGCTCCGGCGGCAAAGACTCTCGATACGAAGCTGAAGGTGTCTGGAGCGGATGGTTCTAGCCCCTACTGGGCTCGTGTGCAGTCGGCTATTAGTAAACACTGGGCGCCTCCCCCGGTCGGCGTGCCGGGACAGACCTACTCGGTCACCGTCGAGTTTCGACTTCAGAGGGATGGGATGGTTAAGAGTGTGGTGGTGAAGCAATCATCCGGCGATTTCTATGTCGATGCGGCCGGGGAGCGTGCCGTGCGTGGGCCTGGAGTCCTACCTAGATTTCCTGACGATATGGCAGATAGCTATAAGGATGTCGAGATGGTATTTCGAGTTGGAGAATCGGTCGGATGACACAGCTGAAATTAGTCAGTGCGTGGTTGGGTGGAGTCTTACTGCTGGCAGGAGTTGTCGGTATTCTTGAATCTGGGGCGGCGGACGTGTTCCTTGAAGCCACCCGTCCTGACTTCCAAAAGATTACCCTGGGTGTTGCGGGAATACAAAACGCAGGAGGTCCTGACTGGTTGTCCGCGCGGATCGAAGATGTTCTCAAAAAGGATGTGGAGCGTTCCTTGGTCTTCGATCTCGTGGATTTGCCCGGTCTTGGGATCCACACATACGATATCGGTAACGGGACGGGGGATGGTTCCAAGGCTGTATTTCGGCAGGTTGCTGAAAAGGGTGTCTCGGTCTTAGTTTGGGGGAAAGCGGGGTTGAAAGGGAGTGACAAAGAAGCCGATGTGAATATGGAAGGATTTGTCTATGACAGCGGCAGCGATGAGCTCGTGGGGGGGAAACGTTACGTAGGATCCTCCTCGGTGGTGCGGCAGATGGCCCATCGCTTTGCCGACGAACTGGTATTTCGTTACACGGGTGAGCCGGGGATTGCGCGGACGAAGATCGCCTATGTGGCTGAACAGGGGGCTGCTCGCGAGTTGTTCGTGATGGATTACGACGGCCACGATACGCGTCAACTCACCGCCGATGGATTTCTGAACCTCATGCCGCAATGGTCTCCGGATCGCCGGTTCCTCATCTTCACCTCCTATCG
Source organism: Nitrospirota bacterium (assembly GCA_039932735.1). Taxonomy (GTDB): domain Bacteria; phylum Nitrospirota; class Nitrospiria; order Nitrospirales; family Nitrospiraceae; genus Palsa-1315. The sequence goes on along the minus strand of JBDTPK010000060.1, from coordinate 7,906 downwards.
CAATCGTAATACGCAGAACATCGACATGATCGAGTTGGCAACGGGCAAGCGATGGACGGTAATTGCCCTGGGGGGATTGAACATCACCCCATCCCTGTCTCCTGATGGAAACTTCCTGGCGTTTGCCTCCAGTCACGAAGGCAATTCCGAACTCTATCGGTTGGATACCAGGACGAAGGCCATCCAACGACTGACGGTGCATCCGTCCGGTGACTTGTCTCCCTCCTGGTCTCCGAACGGGAGAGAGATGGTCTTTGTGTCGGATCGGGGTGGCGGGCCGCAGCTGTTCCTGATGGGTTCAGATGGGTCGAATGTGCGTCGCCTGACGTTTGAAGGGGAATACAATGCGGCGCCGGCGTGGTCGCCGCGCGGGAACTGGATCGCCTATGTGTGTCGGACACAAAAAGAGTATAAGCTCTGCGTCATCTCGCCGGACGGACAAAAACGTAGGCAATTGACGACGGGACCGGGTGTTGATGATTCACCCTCCTGGTCGCCGGATGGCCGGCATTTGGTCTTCAGTTCGACGGCCGATGGAATGAGCCACATCTACATGATCGATGCCGATGGGAAGGACCGGGAACGACTCACCTTCCAAGGGAGGCACAATAGTGCGCCCTCCTGGTCTCCGGCATCATGAGGATGACCTGTCGACCGAGCCGAATGAATCAAGGCCGATGATCAAGATCACTCACGTAGGAAAAGGAGAACGAGGTATGAACAAGACACTCTGTACATGCGGCTTGGTGCTGACGATGACTCTGGCAGTGATGGGTCTGTCCGGCTGCGCCAAGAAAACCGTTCAATCTGTCGGCGATTCCCAGCCCCCTCAAGGGGGGGTGAAGGAGGGGGAAGAGGCTTCCATGTCCGGTGTCGGCACCTTTCCGGACACCAGTGGTGAGTCGGTTGGCGGCGAGCTTGGGGGCCTCGACAAGAACCCTTCGGAAGAGCGTGTGGGCAGTGGCACATTGTTGGCGAAGGTGGATCCCTCCAGCAATGCCGGACGACAAATGGATGAGATTCGTGCCGAGCAGGCGGCCTCAGCGGCAGCAGGCTTGCGGGATGTGTTCTTCGGCTACGATAGCTGGACGATTTCCGAAGATGGGCGTCAAGCGCTCACTCGCGATTCCGACTGGATGAAGTCCACCCCGAGCGCGCAGGTCAAGGTCGAGGGGCATTGTGACGACCGCGGGACCTCCGCCTACAACCTCGTGCTCGGTGAGAAACGGGCGAAAGCCGCTCGGAACTATTTGGTCGAACTCGGTGTCAGCGCGAATCGTCTGTCCGTGGTGTCGTATGGGAAAGAGCGACCGTCGTGCAATGAACATTCGGATTCGTGCTACCAGCAGAATCGGCGAGGGCATCTGGTGCTTAAGACCGGGAAGTAGGCGACGGGTCCTGTATGGTGACGGTGGTGGTTCCGTTGTTCGAGAAGAGAGAGCAGAGGATTCCCTTACCTTAGTGGGTGGAACAATGCTGAACCATTCGAATTCTCAGAGAGCGTGGACATCGATCTGTGCGATCTGTGCCCTTCTGTCGATTGGCTGCGTGGCCCAGCAATCCGATCTGAAACAGACGGAGAGAAATCTTCAGCAGCGCATCAAGCAGTCGAACGATCAGTTGGTCCAAACCCGCGCGCGACAGAGCTCGGAGATTTCCGCGCTTCGGGAGCAGGAGCTGCCGCAGTTGCGAGGCGAACTGGAACGGGCGTTACACCAAGCTCAAGAACTCCAGGGTAAACAGGAAGATCTCAAGCAGCGCGCTGCGCAACTTGAGCAACAAACGAAGCGGTTTGAACAGTCGTCCGGCAAGCTGGAGGTCGAGAATACTGCTCGCTACAACCAGGTGCGCGAGAGCCTCAATGCGCAAGGTGTCAAAAATAAACAGGACCGCGATCAGTTCCGTACGGACGTGAACGCTCGACTTGACGACGTGAGCCGACAGATGGAGGTGGTGCGAAAAGAGATCATCGAGGTCGTCCAGAAGTCGAACAGCGGACTCACCAAGAGTCTCGACGCACGTCTTGAGGAGCAGCAAAAGGCGCTGGTTGATACCCGGAATCGGACTGAACAGTTGTCGGCACAGTTTGCGCAATTTAATCAGTCCCTCACGGCATTCAGGGAATCGCTGACGGGACTAAGCGAGCGGATAAGCCAAGAAGAACAGGAGGGCAAAGCATTGGCCACGCATATCAATGAGGTGAACAAGGCAGTGACCGGCCACTTAGCCGAGGTCAATAAGAGCGTCGCTTCTGTCGCGCAAAAGTTTGTGACTCGCTTCGATGAGCAGGAGCGTCGTCTGGATGCCCTCTCCAAGGCCGTTGATCAGGTTGCGCAGGATGCGCAAGTACGAGGAGGGAACAAGGGAGGGGCACGTGAGTCAACCAAGAAGCCGGCCCATCGATCGGCGGCGCCTTCGTCTGAAACTCCAAGGGTACAACAGGAAACACCTCCAGGTGGTCACGTTGCATCCACGGACCCCCAAGGCAGGGAGAGAGGTCGGTAAATTATCCTAGTTGAAGGAGTCGCGATAACCGTGATGCGTAAAACCATAGGTGACAGGGGGTCGGTCGTGCTCGTGGCCGGAGCGATGCTGTGGCTCGCCGGATGCGCCAAACATGCAGATTTTACGGAAATCCGCGATCACATGGCGACGGTATCGAAGTCTCAAGACCAAGATCATAAACGGCTCGATGCGCTGCAACGACGCGTGGAGTCGCTGGAACGGGTGAAGGATAGTGACTCCTCTCGGCAGAGACTTGATCCAAAGTTCGATGAACTGTCGGCCAGGATTCAAAAGCTAGAAGGCCGGTTGGCAAAAACTGATGAAACAGTGGGTCTTCTCGTTGCGCCCAAGGCAGAACCCTCTCAAGGTGATCCTGCTCGTCTCTCTAACCCACAGAAACCGGCCTCGGCTACAGAAGGGGTGACGATGATACCAGGCGTTCCCACGATTTCCCCGACGTCAGCGTTCAATTTGGCATACAACGACTATCTCAATGGGAAATACGATCTTGCGGTGGCGGGCTTTCAGCGATTTGTGAAAGACTTTCCTGGTACGTCATTGACGCCGAATGCCTACTACTGGTTGGGTGAGTCATCCTATCAACAGAGAGATTACGTGCATGCGATGCAATCGTTCGAGTACCTTTCAACGGAGTACCCGGGAAGCGAGAAGGTGCCGGCGGCGCTCTTCAAGTCTGGGATGGCGGCGGGAGAAACCGGAGACCTTGCCAAGTCGAAGAAGAACTTCAAACGAGTCATTGAAGAGTTTCCCACGTCGGACGAGGCGAAGCTGGCCAAGAATAAGCTGGCCGAAATGCGATGATCGGGTATCCGTCGAGACAGCTCGTGGCGTCTCTCTTGTTCCCGGCGTTTCCTGGAGTCTAGCGTCATGTTCCCCGCCAGTTGCTCCGCCAAGATCCATGTCCTTTCCGACGACGTCGTCAGCCGTATCGCAGCCGGTGAGGTCGTCGAGCGCCCTGCCGCTGTCGTCAAAGAATTACTGGAAAACAGTCTCGATGCAGGGGGCCTGCATATCACGATTGATGTGAAAGATGGCGGGCTGGCCCTGATTCGAGTTGCGGATGACGGAGAGGGGATCAACCGTGCCGATCTTCCTCGTGCCTTCGAACGGCATGCCACCAGCAAGCTCCGGTCCGACCGAGATCTTGCCTCGGTGATGACGATGGGCTTTCGCGGCGAGGCGTTACCGAGTATCGCATCCGTCTCTCATGTGCTGATGACGACCGCGACTCGCCAGGATACGATAGGGTCGCAGTTCGCCCTGGTCGCAGGAGCAAGCGGTGTTATTGTGGACGCGCCTCCCGTGCCTGGTACCAGGATCGAGATTTCCAATCTATTTTTCAATCAACCGGCCAGGAGAAAATTTCTCAAATCAACCCTGACCGAGTTTTCCCATATCAGCCACGTCGTGCAACTCGCCGGTCTCGCCTGGCCGTCTGTGCATTTCCGTCTGACTCATAACGGCCAGGAGATTCTGAACTATCCCGCTGTGACAGCGGATCGTGATCGAATCCTTCAGGTCTATCGCCAGACGTTTCTCGACCGGACCATTGAGATGCGAGGCCGGATAGCGGGATTGTCGATTCGCGGCGTGATCGTCGATCCTCTCCAGGCGCGGTCTTCGAGAACGCCGCAGGAATTATTTGTGAACCGACGTCCCATTCGCAATGCGACCGTGTTTCATGCGGTCATGGAGGGGTATGGATCGTTTCTTCCCAAAGGGGCTCACCCGACATTCGTGCTTTTCCTGGATATCGAACCGAACCGACTGGATGTCAACGTGCACCCCACGAAGAAAGAAGTCCGTTTTGCGGAGGCAGAACCGCTTCATGAGTTGGTCCGTCAGTCCGTCCGCCACGCACTCAGCGGTTCTGAGCAGGAGGTCCTGTCGGGTCTTTTACAGACAGAACCAGACCCTTCTCCCACGGTTGAGCGGCAGACTGCTTCGTTCCTGGATTCTCACCCGGCCGTCTCGATTTCTGCGAGCAGGCAGGATTCCCGAATCGATTTGAGTAACACAGCGCCCCTGTCCAGCATTGTCGAAGGCCATCAGTTGGCCTTCGCCCACGAGGCAGCTGCGACGTATCGGAGGACAGAGACAGTCGATATCGTGCCGTTCGGGCAAATTCTTCGGACGTATCTTGTGGCGCAGGTGGGCGAAGAGCTCCAAGTGATTGATCAACATACGGCGCACGAGCGTGTCCTGTTCCAGCGGCTTTGGCGAAGGTGGCAGAGCAGGGATATCTCCTCGCAGCCGCTGTTGATTCCTGAGCCGATCGAGCTATCGGCGGCGCAGAGCGCGTTGTTGCTTACACATGCTGATGACCTGGAGAAACTAGGTCTCTTGATTGAGCCGTTTGGCGTCACCGCCGTCGCGATTCGCGGAGTGCCGGTTGGACTCGGCACGGTGGATGCGGCCATCCTGGTGCAGGACGTACTGGATGATTTGACTGAATGGGACCGCGCCTCGTCTCTGGATATGCGAGTACAGCCCGTGCTGGCGTCGCTGGCCTGCCATGGAGCCGTGAGGGCCGGACGAGCCTTAGCCCTTCCTGAAATTCAACAACTGATTCATGACTGGGTGCAGGAAGGATTGATGATGACCTGCCCGCATGGGCGCCGCACGGCGTTTCGTCTTTCGACAGATGAACTTGCGAGGCTATTCGGCCGGGTTGGATGGGCGTGATGGCTGTTCCAGGGAGAGTGACGTGTCGTCTTTCTGAGACGCAGGTGCATTACAAGCCGGTGGTTGTGATCCTGGGGCCGACTGCCGTGGGAAAGAGCCGTGTCGCGATCGAGGCGGCAAAGGCATTCGAGACCGACGTGCTCACGGCAGATTCCCGGCAAGTGTATCGAGGGATGGATGTCGGGACGGATAAACCGGTCTTGGAGGAGCGTCAGGCGATTCCCCATCGGCTGATCGATCTTGTTAATCCTGACGAATCGTTTAACGCGGGGTTGTATCGCCGCCAGGCGATCGAGGAGATCGAACGTCTCTATCGAGGCAGCCGCCTTCCTCTGGTGGTAGGTGGCACAGGGTTCTATGTACGGACACTGCTCAATGGTTTGTGCGATGCGCCGCCGGCCGATCCGATTGTGCGGGCGGCACTCACGCAAGAAGTTGCAACCCAAGGGTATGATCGCCTCTATGCCAGGCTTGTGGAGGTCGATCCTGCTGCCGCATCACGGGTGCACCCACGCGACGAATCGAAAGTGATTCGGGCTTTGGAGGTGTACCAGCTATCCGGACGTCGGATGTCGGAGTTTCAGCAGGAACATGGGTTCGCCGAGCGGCCATTTTCAGCCTTGGTTATCGGATTGACCCGAGACCGCGCCGCGTTGTACCGGCGTATCGAGGAGCGGATCGATTGGCAGCTGGCTCACGGTTTGATTGAAGAGACGCAGCAACTCTTGGCTCAGGGGTATCAGCGCACCAGTGCGGCGATGAAGGGATTGGGGTATCGGCAGGTGGCTGAGCACTTGGCCGGCGAGTATGACGTCGCTGAAATGGTTCGGCGGTTCAAACGGGACACGAGACATTTTTCCAAGCGGCAAATGACGTGGTTTCGAAAGGAACCGGGGATTCAGTGGTTGACAATCGAGGAGTCGGAGTCGGTCCAGCATACGGCAGCACGAGTGATTGGACAAGTGGATCGATTTCTTGCCACATTATTGTGAGGATGTAGGATGGCACGGCAGGGGCACGTCGCGCGCGCAGATATCGGGATCATCGGCGGCAGTGGGTTGTACGACATTGAGGGCCTTCGGAAGGTTAAGGAATGTTCGGTCAGAACTCCCTTCGGGGCTACGTCCGACAAGGTGATGCTCGGCGAATTGGACGGGATTCGCATTGCCTTTCTCTCGCGGCATGGACGAGGACATCGGGTCAATCCGTCCGAAATCAATTATCGCGCAAATATCTATGCCCTCAAGTCGCTCGGGGTGAGTCGGGTGATTTCTGTGAGTGCAGTCGGCAGCATGAAGGAGTCCATCAAACCCGGCGACGTCGTCTTGCCGGATCAGTTTATCGATCTCACCAAACGGCGGGTGTCAACATTCTTTGAGGGAGGGATTGTCGCCCATGTGGCGTTCGGCGATCCGGTCTGTGCCTCGCTCGGCGCGGCATTGTTGGACGCGGCCCATAGGGTTGGTGCTACTGTGCACCAGGGCGGCGTCTATCTCTGCATCGAGGGGCCGCAGTTTTCAACCAAAGGGGAATCCCGGCTGTATCGTCAGTGGGGTGCGAGTGTGATCGGGATGACGAATCTTCCTGAGGCCAAGCTCGCACGCGAGGCGGAACTCTGCTATGCCACGGTGGCCTTGGCAACTGATTACGATTGTTGGCATGAAACGGAAGATGCCGTCACCGTCGAAGGGATCTTGACCACACTCCGTCAGAATGTCACGCTGGCCAAGCGACTGTTGCGGACGGCGATGCCTGCGGTGGCCGAGGTCAAGACCTGCCGCTGTCACTGCGCGTTGCAGGACGCCATCATCACGGCGCCGGATCGGATGCCCGCATCGCTCCGACGGAAGTTGGCTTTGTTGATGGACCGGGTTGTTCCAGGGAAGAAAGGAGTTCGGTAAGCCATGGGGAAGCTGCTCGTCGTCGGATCGGTCGCGTTAGATACGGTGAAAACACCCTTTGGGGAGGTGAGTGAGGTCCTTGGAGGTTCGGCTACGTTTTTTTCAACGGCAGCCAGTTATTTTACCAGTGTGGATCTTATTGCAGTCGTGGGGGAAGATTTCCCCCCGCAACACCTGGCCTTCCTGAAGAGCCGTGGCATCGACTTGACCGGGTTGGAGCGGAGACCCGGGGAGACGTTTCGATGGAAAGGGGAGTATACGCACCAGCTCAACGAAGCACATACGCTCGACACGAAACTCAACGTATTCGAAACATTTCGACCAAAGATACCGGAGGCCTACCGATCCCCAGATCTTTTGTTCTTGGGCAATATCGATCCGGAGCTTCAGCTGGATGTATTGCAGAAGCTTTCGCGTCCGCCGTTGGTCGCGTGCGATACGATGAACTTCTGGATCAACGGCAAGCGAGATGCGTTGTGGCGGGTCTTGGAGCAGGTGGATATTCTGATCGTGAACGATGGCGAGGCCAGGGCACTGGGTGAAGATACGAATCTGGTGAAGGTGGCACAAAAAATACTCGCCCGTGGACCTAAGCACCTTATCATCAAGCGGGGGGAGTATGGGGTCTTGATGTTCAACGAGAAGCACGTGTTCGGGGCTCCGGCTTTTCCGCTTGAGGATGTGCGCGACCCCACTGGTGCGGGTGATACCTTCGCAGGCGGGTTTCTGGGCTACCTGACGGCCACCGGCAATCGTTCGGTCGAGGCCTTCAAGCAAGCGATTATCTTCGGGAG